>CAZQRE010000030.1:0-9226 GCA_964595695.1 uncultured Dehalococcoidales bacterium | reverse complement strand
CTAAGAATTTCACAATTAGGATTTGGTATTTTCTCCGAAGGGGATTTAGTATTTGATGCTTCGGATTTAGGATTTAATCCCTGTATGCTTATGTGCCACTACTTAATGCGCTTTATAATAGCGATACTGGAGGTAAATAATGGGAAAAACTAATATTCTGGTGGTTGATGACCTTCGCAGCATACGCCTGACCCTGGGAGGAATACTGGAAGACAACGGGTACCAGGTGGTCACCGTAGAGGATGGTTACCAGGCTATTGAGGCGGCAGGAAAAACCCACTTTGATGCCGTCTTTATGGATATAAAGATGCCGGGGATAAACGGGGTTCAAACCTTCAGGGAGGTCAAGAAGATAGACCCTGAGGCAACAGTAATTATGATGACCGCCTACTCGGTGGAGGATTTGGTGAAGGAAGCCCTGGACGAGGGTGCCTATGCCATTGTCTATAAACCGTTTGATATTGATAGAATCATAGCTATCATTGAAAAATCGCTCCATAAGAAAATCCTCATCCTGGTGGTTGACGACCAGTTTAGTGATAGGGAAACGCTAAAGCAGATACTGGAGGACAAGGGCTACCGGGTGGCTACTGCCAGGGACGGGGCTGAAGCCATTGAGATGGTGAAGAGCCGGCACTATGACATCATCTTTTTGGAGGTTAGGCTACCCGATATGGATGGAGTTGAGACCTTTGAGCAGGTTAAAAAAATTGACTCCCGGGCAACAGTAATTATGATGACCGGCTACACTGAAGACAATTTAGTAAAAAGGGCAATAAGCGCCGGTGCTTACACCTGCATACACAAGCCCTTTGATATAGAGAAGGTGATAGCGCTGGTGGAGAACCTAGCCAAGGAGAGGAAGGAATAATGCCAGCCAACGCTACTATTATGGTAGTAGAGGGTGAGGCTGACACCAGAGCAGCCCTGTGCGGCATACTGGAGGATGCCGGTTATAGGGTTGTTGGGTTGGAAAGAGGGACCGAGGCACTGGAGATGATAAGAAGCAGCCCTTTTAATATCATTATTACCGATATAAGCTTACCCGATGTTGTTGGGGTGGAGATACTGGAGCTAGCCAAGGAGATAAACCCCGATGTGGCAGTAATTATGATGACTGGCTATGCCAGTGTGGAGGGAGGGGTAGATGCCTTAAATCAGGGAGCCTATGCCTATTTTGTCAAGCCCGTTAACCCTGATGAGATAAAGACTACCATCGCCAACGCCCTCAAGCAGCAAAGGCTCTCACTAGAAAATAAAAGGCTTGTGGAGAGGCTGCAGCGCTCTAACAAGCTGCTGTTTGAAGCTAACGAAAAATTGAGCCGGGCAACTCAGGCAAAGTCTGAATTCCTGGCTCATATGTCCCATGAGTTGCGCACCCCACTCAGTATCATTATCGGCTTCTCTGAATTAATGATAGATAAGGCGATGGGAAAAATTAATGACAAGCAGAGACAGTGCCTTAGCGATATCCTGGACAGCACTCAGCACATGCTGAACTTAATCAACGATGTCCTTGACCTGTCCAAGATAGAATCGGGCAAGATGGAACTCAAGCTGAAAAATATCGCTCTGAGTAAGGTAATAGAATCACTAACCAGAACTATGATGCCTATACTGACACCAAGGAAGCAAAGCCTTGATGTTAAGATAGAGGACGGGCTTCCCCCAGTTTATGCCGATAAAGCTAAAATAAAACAGGTGCTCTTAAACCTGTTAAGCAATGCGACCTGGTTTAGCCCAGATGGAGGTAAGCTGAAGATTGAGGCAGTCAGAAAGGGTGATTGGTGTCAGGTCAGCGTGATTGATAATGGCATCGGTATCAACAAGGAAAACCAGGAACAGATATTTGAGCCTTTTTGCCAGCTAGACAATCCCCTAACCAGGAAGAAAAACGGGACTGGGCTAGGGCTGACGCTGGTCAAACAAATAATAGAAAGGCACGGCGGACGAATTTGGGTAAAGAGCGAATATGGAAGAGGAAGCCGGTTTATCTTTACCCTGCCCCTGGCAACAACCGACTGCCATATTTAAGGGAGAACCCGGTGATGAGAGAAATTATTGCCGAGATGTTGCTACAACGGCAAAAAGATAAAGTCTAGCACCAACGGATATAGCAATGGGGAACAAGGTTCTTGCAATCGATGACGACCCCGGCTTCCTTAGACTGGTTGAGCAGGTTCTTACTCAGCAAGGATATGAGGTGCTCAAAGCCAGCAGTGGGCAGGAGGGGCTACGAATTTTATTTACCCATAAGCCAGATTTAGTGCTTCTGGATGTGGTCATGGCTAGAATGGACGGCTGGCAGACCTGCCAGCGCATCCGTGATGTCTCTGATATACCCATTATCATGCTCACTGGTAAGCACAAGGCTGAGGAAGACATCGTGCGTGGGCTTGACTGTGGGGCTGACGACTATCTCATCAAGCCGGTGGGTAATAGAGAGCTGGTGGCCAGGGTGCGGGCAGTATTGCGACGCACCGAGTTGCCCCCTTCAGCAGAGGCGAGGAGGGAGATTACCTACGGTGATGACTTCCTCACGGTGGATATTGCCGAGCGGAAGGTTATTGTGAACGGAAAGCAGGTGAAGTTGACGCCAAGAGAGTTTCGCTTGTTCGCCCTCCTGGTAGAGAATGCTGGTCATATTCTTACCCACAAGCAGGTCTTAGAAAAGGTGTGGGGCTGGGAATATACCGATGACCTGGATTATGTGCGCATCTACATCTCGCATCTGCGTCAAAAGATAGAACCAACCCCCGCTCTACCCAGATATATTATAACTGAACCCGGAGTCGGCTACTACTTTCAAAAAGCCGGCTGACGCCGACGGTATCTATGGAGCCAGCGGTCGGATTCGAACCGACGACCAGCGGTTTACGAAACCGCTGCTCTACCCCTGAGCTACGCTGGCTATACTTAAGTATAGCACAAAATTAAGCAGCCAATGAACAGCTCTTGAAGCCACTATTAAATCCTGTTTAAGTTCTTAACCTGGGATATGTTGCCTGATATTGACAAATGGCATATTTATGGTTATAATATAGTCATATGGCACTTTTGAGCCGATTGGTATTTCGGGCAAAGCGGGTAGCATAGAAATTAAGTTTCCTTTTCTGAAACAACAATCATTCGGCTGGGCAGAAATTTTAAGCTGGACGGGCTAAGAAGGGGATGGAGAAAAAAAGGGGAGACAGCCAGAAGGCAAAGATAGCCGGCGAAGGGACACCAGTCAATTATATTTTGCCTGCTAGACAGAGGATAACGGCATCCATACAAAGCAGCTTAGAGCTTGAGCAGATGCTGCAACAAATAGCCGATGGTGTTCTTCAAAGGCTAGGCTACAGCCATTCATTCATACTCGTGGTGGATGATGAAGGCAAGTTTTTTACGGGAACCGTGCTTTCTCCCAGGGACGGGCTGGCATTAGTCAAACAGGTGGAACAAGCCCTGGAAAGTGGAATGCACCTAGAGATAAGTGATATTAGAATCCCGGTAAGGAATGGCTACAGCCAAGCGTGCGACACAATACTCAGTAACGAGGTCTATATTACGCACCACCTCCAGGAAGTGGGTGCCCCCCAACTCAGCCAGGATCTCTGCTCCAAGATACAGAAAATCCTTGATGTCGAAACCATTGCCGCTGTTCCTTTGTCATCTAAGCAAGGTGTGATAGGAACTATGCTTATTGGCACAGGGCGAGACAGGATAACTGAAGCAGAAATAGACTCCTTGACCGCTTTTGCTAATCAAGCCGGAATAGCGATTGAGAACGCCCGGCTGTTTAGGAAGCTAGAGCAGGCTCATCAAGAACTGGAGACAATGCAGCGGGATTTGATTGAGCAGAAACAGCAAAGAGACTCATTATTGCTTGCCATCGGTCACGAATTCAAGGTACCCCTGACCTCAATTAAAACCATGGGGAGCTTACTTGCCGAAGAACTGGAGGCTGCTAATGCTCAAAGTCCCCAGACAAAAATGGTGAATAATATTAGGCGCAGTGTTGACAAGATAGAAAAAAGGCTGGCAGAGCTGCTGGATTTTGCCAGCATGCAAACCACCATAGAGCTCCAATTACAGCCGACGAATATTAAATCTGCCATCGAGGAAGCGGTCAGCCTCTGCCTCCCCTTTACCTTAAGTAAAAAACAGACTCTAACGGTTGAGGTGCTGGAACCATTACCCCAGGCCATGCTTGACCAGCTACGATTCGAGCGTATCATCACTAATCTACTCACCAACGCCAGTAAATTTACACATGAGGGTGGCATAATAGAGTTAAAGGCAAGAGCCGAGGATGATAGCCTGATAGTGGAAGTAAGGGACTCAGGAACAGGCGTCTCTAGTAGTGAACTGGAGCGGATTTTCGAGCCGTATTATCGCGGTAATGCCAGCAAGCTAAGCAACGCCGGACTGGGGTTAGGGCTGGCTATCGTTAAACAGCTAGTAGAGCTACACCAGGGCAAGGTCTGGGTGCAAAGTAAACCTAATGAAGGGAGCACTTTTACCATCTCCTTGCCTCTCGGCATGGCAAGAGAGAAAAACTGAAAAGGACTAAGCAAGAGCAATGAAAGTAGTAATAATTGAGGACCAAGCTGAGATAGTGGAGGCTGTTTCCATGTGCTTTGAGATGAGGTGGCCTGATACCACTGTCCTTTCCACTGGTGAGGGAAACAAGGGGCTGGAACTAATAGAGGCTGAGTTGCCCGATGTAGTCATCCTGGACTTGGGACTGCCTGATATAGACGGCTTTGAACTCTTGCGCCAGGTTCGCCAGCTCTCCGATATGCCCATTATCATCCTTAGCATAAGAAACCAGAAGATGGACATTGTTAAGGGTTTGGAGTTAGGTGCCGATGATTATATTACCAAGCCCTTTGACCACATTGAGTTTTTAGCCAGAGTGAAAGCACTGTTGCGCCGCACCAGCATGCCCCAGCTCAAAGGAAACACTAAACCTTTCCAAAGTGGTAAACTTCGGATTGATTTTGATACCCGGGAGGTCAGCCTCGGCGGGGAAAAAGTAACGCTGACCCCCATCGAGTATAACCTGCTGCAGCACTTGGCAAAAAATGCCGGGCATGTGATGCCTCATCACACCCTCCTAGAAAAGGTATGGGGTGCAGAGTATACCAATGCCACCGATTATCTTAAGGTATATGTCCAGCGGCTTAGAGCTAAGCTTTATGATAACCTTAGTGCTCCTCAGCTAATCCTTACTGAGCGGAGAGTCGGCTATAAGCTGGTAAAATCTGGCTAAACCCTTTGGCTACACCCCTACCTTTTTAACTCCATTTTTACCTATTTCTAACCAGCTATTCACCTTATTTACCCCAATTTTTACCTCCCTGTGCTATCTTTAATAGCAGTTCTCTTTGCACTTGCCTGATTAGAGGGGGAACAAGGTTGAAAAAGAGGGTTTTAATTATGGGTGAGACAATTTCAGGTGACAATATTCTAGCTCTGGAAGCAGCTGGCTTTGAGGTAACGACCGCTCAAAACTACCCCCAGGGGCTACAGAAGCTAGATGAGACCTCCCCCGACTTAGTAATTATCAACGAGATACTACCCCCAGTAGGCGGTTGGGAGGCTTGCTCCCGTCTTCGCCAAATATCTGACATCCCTATCATCTTACTCAGTGCCGACCGAAGGGGGCAAGCTGTAGCCAGGGCGATAAATCAAGGAGTTGATACCTACATATTTAAACCATTTAGCTCCCGTGAGCTGGAAGCCAGGATAAAGGCTTTACTTCGCCGTTGCCAGAGAAAGATTAATGATAGTAGCAGAGTGAAAGGGAACAGGGAGCAAATCCTCGACCTGATTGGTAAGCTTACCGATAAAGAGCCCACACTCCACATCAATATGGAAGATGGTGGCGGTAGGTTCTTTGAATGCTCACTTGGACTGATGAGAAAGGTAGTTGGGGAAAAGGAGGCAAGATATGGGAATTCTGGACAATCTAAAAGACAAAATCAGTGACAGGGAGAGTAGCATTTCCGTAACTGCTAGTGATATAGAAATTAAGCTTCCTTTCTTGGAAAAGATTCGACTGGGTGGAGACTTGAAGCTGGAGGGACTAAGAACGGGATGGGAAATAAATAGTCGAGGAGATAAAGGCACTAGCAGAGAAGGAGCAGAAACCATTCTTTGACCTGATAGACAAGATTACCGATAGAGGAACGGATTATGAGCTAGATATGGAGGAATGGTTGCTGACACTCACCACCACGGGCTTGACCGGGGTTCATCCTTATCTCATTAGGATTTGCCTCCCTGGGCGAGTTTAACCAGCCACGATGGTCCCACTTAAAGCAAGGTCATGCCGTCATCAAGACAGGCATATATCGCTACATCAGACACCCTCAATACGCATCAAAAATGCTCGTCTACCTTGGGCTTTTCCTATTCTTCAAGGACTTCCTTTTTTTACTGGTCTTCCTCTTCTCAATACCCCTGATGTATATTCAGGCAAAATCAGAGGAGAAGCTCCTCATCAAGGTCTTCGGTGAGGAGTATAAAGGTTATCAACTAGCTAGCGGTATGTTTCTTCCCCTGGTATCAAAGCAGTGGACAGGAAAAATGCTGACGGCAATATTGCGGAAACGGACAAAAGTGGTGAAACTGCCTCGAGACTAAAGAGTTTAATGTCCCAAGCTGGCATGATAAAGCCCCTTGTCAGCTTCAGCTCCCCAGACACAGGCTCTACCAATAACTTCTGCTTAATAGTCTTCCTCTGTAACATTGTCAATCTTTACCTAGTATGATTTAGGGTTAACATAAGATTCTCATAGTTGACGCTTAAATAGGCTTATGCTAGTATTAAAGCACTTCGCTATGATAATTATGGGGTTATGTAAACCTCTTTTTATTTCTCCTTAGCTATGCAGTATTATAATCTGTTAGTAATCCCGCTCAAGAGGAATGAGTTATGTCGGTAGAGGAAGAGCTAGCCAGGTTAGCACCCAAGAAAGATACACTACTGACTATTGGAGTTTTCGACGGGGTTCACCTTGGTCACAAATACTTGATTTCACAGCTCAAGGAGCATGCTAGGCGGCAGAATTTGCTTGCTGGAGTGGTAACCTTCCGTCAGCATCCCCAAGAGGTGCTGTCTCCCCAGACTAAGCTACCATTCCTGACTGACCTCGCCGAAAGAACCAACCTCCTCAAAAATGAAGGCGTTGACACTATCATTACCTTATCCTTCACCCCTGAGTTTGCTCAACTCAGCGCCCAAGAGTTCGTCAGTCTGCTAAAGAAATACCTTAGAATGCGTGGGATAGTAATTGGACCCGACTTTGCCTTGGGTCGGAACCGAGAAGGCAACGCTAATACCCTCTGCACACTGGGACAAGATATGAACTTCAGTGTAACCGTAGTACCCCCTATAGTGATAAATAATGAGGTGGCAAGTAGCACCGCTATCAGGAAGGCTCTAGCTGACGGAGACATGAAAAAGGTGCACCAGCTGATAGGTCGCTCCTTCAGCCTTCATGGGCGTGTAATCACCGGGGCAGGCCGAGGCGCAGAATTAGGCTTTCGCACCACCAATCTGAACATAGACCCGGAACAGGCCCTTCCCGCCGACGGCGTTTACGCTACCCGGGTCTATCTCGATGACAAAGCCTACCAGTCAATGACTATTATTGGGACGCGCCCTACTTTCGGTCACAGCGAGCGTATTGTAGAGGTTTATCTCCTCAACTACCACGATGACCTATATGGGCGCGAGCTAAAGATTGATATTATAGAGCGACTTCGTGATGAAAAGCAATTTGACACCGCAGAGGAACTAAAGAAACAGATAATAGAGGATGTAAATCAAGGCAGAGCTATATTAAACTCCCGGGGTAGAAACTAGGCATGGTGAGGAAGTTATGACTAGCCAAGATATCAACCACTTGCTAAGGCGAGGGGTAGCTGAAATTATAGTTGAAGAAGAGATGGTGAAGCTACTACGCTCAGGCAAAAAACTACGGCTAAAAGAGGGTTTCGACCCCAGCTTCCCCGACATCCACCTCGGTCATATGGTAGCGCTAAGGAAGCTGCGCCAGTTCCAGGAGCTGGGACATCAGGTTGTTCTTATCGTTGCTGATTGGACCGCCCAGATTGGTGACCCAAGCGGTGTTTCTATCACTCGACCCATGCTGTCTATAGAGCAGGTTCAGGCTAATGCCGAAACCTATATGAAGCAGTTCTTTAAGGTGATTGATAAGGAAAGGACGGAGGTGAGGTGGCAGAGTGAGTGGTTTGGCAAGTTTACTCTGGCTGATATTATTCAGCTTACCAGCAAGTTTACTGTAGCCCAATTAATGGCTCGTGACGACTTCAGCAATAGGTATAGTGCCGGTCGTCCTATTGCCCTAACTGAATTACTCTACCCATTGCTTCAAGCATATGATTCGGTAGTGATACAGGTTGAGGTTGAGTTTGGCGGTACTGACCAGAAGTTCAATTTACTGGTGGGGAGGGAGCTCCAATCTATGGTGGGGCAGCATCCCCAGCAAATCTTCTTAGTCCCCCTCCTCATTGGCACCGATGGTAGTCAAAAGATGAGCAAAAGCCTGGGTAACTATATCGGTGTCGCCGAGCCGCCTGATGAAATATATGGCAAGGTGATGTCCATCCCTGATAGCCTTATCCTGAGCTACTTTGAATTGGTAACTGATGTTCCCGATGAGGAACTGGACGAATTCAAGAAGCAGCTTGATGATGATAGCGTTAACCCGATGACACTTAAAAAGCGCCTGGCTAGGGAGATTGTAACCCAACTTTACAGCCAAAAGGCAGCCGCCGAAGCCGAGGAACATTTTATTAAGGTCTTTCAACAAAGGGAACTGCCGGAAGAGAGACAAAAGTATCATCTCTCATTCAGCCCTTTTCGTTATTCTACTGGAGAAGTTAATTTAAGTAGGTTATTAACGGCAACTGGTGCAGTTGCTAGCACTAGTGAAGTCAGCCGACTGATAAATCAAGGAGCAGTGGAAATAAATGGGCAGAAGGTAACCAGTTATAAATACTATATTCCAGATGTTAGTAATTTCAGGGTTGGCAAGCACCTCTTTGGTACGTTAATAAATACTGATACAGAAAAGATGGTTCCCCCTACTATACCCGGCGTTAGTGAGTAATACTGATACAATAAAATAGAAAAGGGGTCGTTTGGTAACCTATCCCCCTGACCCCCTTCCCTTAATAAGGGAAGGGGGAGTGTAGGTAAGAGAGGGGC
>CAZQRE010000029.1:0-9288 GCA_964595695.1 uncultured Dehalococcoidales bacterium | reverse complement strand
GAGTGGACTAAGTTCAGCTGGTTCCTTAATCCTCTGGGTGTAAATGAGAAAGATAGGATTCACCAGGCAGCTATGCCTTATCTTAAGCGGGATATCGGGGGCGATGGCTGGGAATCAGTGGGGGAAAAAGTGCTTCACGCTAAAGAGTATGATTGATTGATACACCTTGCCCCCTTCACCTGCATGCCGGAGATAATAGCTCAAAATATTATGCCGAAAACGAAAGAGAACTTGCCGGTGTTAACCATACTTTGTGATGAGCAACTGGCTAAACCGGGTATGCTAACCAGGCTGGAGGCCTTTGTTGACTTGCTTGAGCGAAGGCGGCGGGCACGGAACAATGGCCATTAGTAAGTAGCGGTATAAGGAGAATTTGTGAAAGTCTATTTGGGTATTGATGTTGGTTCAGTAACTACTAAGTTTGCTGTGCTGGATGAAAATGATGAACTGGTCACTAATCTTTACCTGCTAACACAGGGCAAGCCCATTATCATGGTGCAGCAGGGATTAAAAGAAATCCGGCAGCAATTGCCCCCAGGTGTTGAGATTAGTGGTGTAGCTACCACCGGGAGCGCTCGTTATCTGGCTGGAGTCATCGTGGGCGCTGATTTAGTCAAGAACGAGATTACCAGCCATGCGGTAGGTGCCTTGCACTATTTCCCCGAAGTGCAAACTATCATTGAAATTGGCGGGCAAGACAGTAAGATTATCATCGTTAGGGACGGGGTGGTAACTGATTTTGGCATGAATACGGTGTGTGCTGCTGGTACGGGCAGCTTCCTCGACCATCAGGGGCTGCGTCTTAATATGAGTATCGAGGAATTCAGTCAGCGAGCGCTGGACAGCAAAAACCCGGTACATATTGCCGGACGATGCACCGTCTTTGCTGAATCAGATATGGTCCACAAGCAACAAATGGGGCATCAAACCGAGGACATTCTCTACGGTCTATGCCAGGCATTAGTGCGCAACTACCTCAATAATGTTGGCTTAGGCAAAGATATTCGACCCCCAATAGTATTTCAGGGCGGGGTTGCCTTTAACCTGGGGATAGTGAAGGCACTTCAAGAAGAGCTTAATGCCGAAATCATTGTCCCACCACACCACGAGGTCATGGGGGCGATAGGCGCCGCATTGCTGGTGCATGAAGAGATGGTAAGCAATAACAATGAAAGCAAGTTTAATGGATTTAGGGTAAGTGAAGTAAACTATTATACCTCCTCATTTGAATGCAAAGCCTGTCCTAACCTGTGTGAGATAGCCCAGCTTTCTCTTAATAGTCAGGTACTTGCCCGGTGGGGAGGGCGCTGTGACCTGTGGGCGAGAAGCCCAGGTACTAAAAATATCAACCGAGTAAGTAAATGATAATTGCCATTGACGCCGCCGGTGGCGAGTATGCTCCCCACGAAATAGTTAAAGGAGCAAGAAAAGCAGCTCAAGAGTACGAAGTGGATATTGCTCTGGTGGGCAGGAAAAGCATACTCCATGTGCTGGCAAGCCGCTATTTAGGAAAAACAGCCATTACTATTATTGACGCTAGCCAGGTTATTGAGCTTCACGAGCCGCCGATGAAGGCAGTCCGCAGCAAGCCAGACTCATCAATAGTAGTCGGAGTTAACCTGGTAAGAGATGGTGCCGTCTCAGCCTTTGTCTCCGCAGGTAACACCGGGGCAGTAGTCGGCGCTGCCCTTCTTAACCTGGGCAAAGTAGAAGACATCGCCCGCCCTGCCTTAGGTAGCTTCCTTGGCATCACCCCCTCTGCCCCCGTGCTCCTTATTGATGCTGGGGTTAATGTCAATTGCCGACCAAGCCATTTGGTTCAATTCGCTCAGCTGGGCACTATCTACGTTAAACATATTCTCGGTATTAGCTCCCCGCGTGTCGGCTTACTCAGCAATGGCGAGGAGGAAACAAAGGGTAACCGTTTGATTCAGGAAAGCCACAAGCTTCTTAAGAAGGCTAATTTAAACTTTATCGGCAATGTAGAAGGTCAAGATATATCAAAAGGAGTAGTAGATATCATTGTTACCGATGGCTTCACCGGGAATATAGTCCTCAAGACTATTGAGGGTATAAGTGAGAATTGGCTATATTCGCTCGGTCAAGTCAGGCAAATCTTTTCCAAGGCCTATCACCTTCCAGCACGAGCTTTGCATCGTGATATTGGGATGGATTCCTGGGCTAAAAGAGTAGACTACCGGGAATATGGCGGGGCATGTCTTCTGGGGGTAAACGGAAATATCATCATAGCTCACGGCCGCAGTCAATCTAGGGCTATTAAAAATGCCATTGGTCTAGCCAAACAGACTGTAGAACGAGGCATCTCACCAATAATTAAGGAGGAAAGCTATGAATAAACCAATTGCCATAGATGACAGCAACTTTGACCAAATTGTACTACAAGCCAAAACGCCGGTAGTGGTTGACTTCTGGGCAACCTGGTGCGCACCCTGCCGTATGGTTGCCCCTATTGTCGATGAACTGGCTGAGGAGTATAGCGGTAGGATAAGCTTTGCCAAAGTAGATGTTGACCAGAACTCAAAAATTGCTACCAGATACGGCATAATGAGCATCCCTACCCTGCTTGTCTTCAAAAAAGGAGAGCCCGTCTCTCACATAGTTGGCTATAAACCTAAAGAGGAGCTAAAACGAAGTTTGGATGCCGCCCTTGAATAAACATGCTATTCAAATTACCATCGTAGATGATAGTAAGGTGGAGAAGTGCGATGCTCACTGCGGGGTAGATTGGTCTTCACCGGAAGTCATTGCCCTAGCTAGCCAGCGAATTAAAGACAGGTTCGGCGACAGAATAATAAAGTTACAATACCTTGACCTGTCTAAACCGGTAACTAATCACTATGCCTCAGCATTAAAGCAACGAGTCAGGAATAACAACTTACCCTTGCCGCTACTGATTATCAATGGTAAGCCTAGAATTTTAGGAGAATTTGATATTCGCCTACTACTGGATGCTATCGACACCGAGATAGAAATCACACCATGACTAAAGAATATGAAGTCGTTATCATTGGTGGTGGCCCTGCCGGACTTACCGCCGGACTTTACACCTCAAGAGCCAGGCTCAATAGCCTGCTTATAGAGAGGGGGTTGGTCGGCGGGCAGATAGTGAATGCTCAGCGGGTAGAAAACTACCCCGGTTTTCCTGAAGGCATTAGTGGCTTTGAACTGGGTCAACTAATGCACCAGCAGGCAACAAAATACGGACTAAAAACTGTTACCGCCGAGGCTACTGGCATTGAGCTTCAACAGGAACAAAAAGTGGTAAAGACCACTAACGGCAATTTTATCGCCAAAGCGGTGATTATAGCCAGTGGCTCGGAACGATATAAATTAGGCATACCTGGAGAAGAGGAGTTTACCGGAAAGGGAGTGTCTTACTGCGCTACCTGTGACGCTGCCTTCTTCAAACAGCAGCCAGTAGCCATAGTCGGTGGCGGTGACGCCGCTATTACTGAAGCCCTGCATCTCGCCAAATTCGCCTCTAGGGTGATAGTAATACACCGCCGCCACCAGCTCCGTGCCAGTCGTATCCTCCAGGAGAAAGCCCTGGCTGAACCAAAAATAGAATTCCTGTGGGATACTGTGGTTGAGGAAATTGAGGGCAAAGATTCAGTTAAAAGGCTCAAGCTCCGTCAGGTGATAACCGGAGAAAAACCTACTCTGGAGATAGCTGGAATCTTTATATCTATTGGACTTAAGCCTAATACCGACTACCTCAAGGGTATTTTACCCTTAGACACCACTGGTCATATCAGCACTAATGACAAAATGGAGACCGAAATAGCTGGTATTTTTGCTGCTGGTGACATCCGCCATCACTCCGCCCGTCAAGCCATAACTGCTGCCGGAGACGGGGCTACCGCCGCCATCTATGCCGAAAAGTTTATCACCGGACAGGGTTAGGTTACTGAAAAATGTCTAGATTAAGCCTTTACTTCACCGCCAGATGAAGTATAATTATAAGTAAGGGGGGAATTATGAAGGTCGTTTTCCTTCAAGATGTGCCCAATGTGGCTAGAGCCGGTGAGATAAAAGAGGTAGCCAGTGGCTACGGCAGGAACTTTCTCATCCCTAAAAAGCTAGCCCTACTAGCTAATTCGCCAGCACTCAGCACCATAAAGACACGACTTAAAACAGAAGCCAGCAGTCAAGTCCAAACCGAAGACGGATTAGCTGAGATGGCTCAGCAACTAGAAGGGAAGGAGATTACTCTGAAAGCTCGGGTCGGAGCCAAAGACCGCTTGTATGGCTCAATTACCAGTGCTGATATTGCCTCCGAGCTACAAAACACCAGTGGGGTAGTTATTGATAAAAGAAAGATAGAGTTAGCCGAGCCTATCCGCCAGCTCGGCAGCTACGAGGTAGCCATTAAACTAGCTAAGGATATAATACCCAAAATAAAGGTTACGGTGACTGAAAAGGAGACAGGATAGAGTGTATGGTGAAAAATTGCCACCGCACGATGTTGATGCTGAGGAAGCGGTAATTGGCTCACTGCTGATAGATGACACAGCAATTTATAAAATTACTACCTTCCTTCAAGAGCCAGACTTCTATAATGAACAGAATCGATGGATATATGGGGCATGCCTGTCACTTTACCAGCGCCCCGAACCCGCAGCTATAAACCAAATTACGGTAGCCCAGGAGCTAGACCGACAGGGGAAACTGGAAGCGTGCGGCGGTGCTGCTTATTTAAGTCACCTAATATCTATAGTCCCTACCTCGCTTGATATTGAACACTATGCTCAAATTGTTTATCGCCTGGCAGTTAGTCGCCGTTTGATAGATGCGGCTCGGCGAATTGAAGCTATCGGCTATGAGGCAGACCCGGATGTCGATGCCAGCCTAAATAAGGCAGAGGATGTCCTATTTAGACTGCGCCATGGGCAGAGCCCCCGCGACTTTGTCCATATTCGCCAGGTGCTGGACAAGTATTTTGAAACCCCCTCCCGCCCAGAGGCGGAAGGCTACAAAGAAGTACTCCCTTATACGCTTTCCGGCTTTACCGGACTGGATGAACTTCTGGGTGGATTTCAGCACTCTGACCTCATTATTGTCGGCGGCAGACCAAGTATGGGCAAAACCAGTCTTGTCCTTAATATCGCCAGAAACACCGCTGTGGAACAGGGGGCTTGTGTCGCCATATTCAGCCTTGAGATGGCGCGAGACTCACTGGTGTGGAGACTGCTATCCAGTGAGTCAGGGGTCAACCTGAGCCGCATTCGCCTTGGGCTTCACGCTGAAGAAGAGGAAAAAAGGGTTATGGAAGCCACGGGCAAGCTATCTGAGACATCGATTTATGTCGATGACACACCTCAACTCCGAGTGGTAGAGATGCGAAGTAAAGCGCGGCGACTTTACTTTGAGCGTGGTATTGACCTCATTATCATTGATTATATGCAGTTGATGCAGGGGGACGGGAGAATGGAAAACAGGGTTCAGGAGATTAGCTACATCTCTCGCTCACTCAAGGCACTGGCCCGCGAGCTTGATGTGCCGGTCCTGGCGGTGTCACAACTTAGTCGAGCCTCTGAATTCCGTGCCTCACATGCCCCCCAGCTTTCCGACCTGAGGGAAAGTGGTAGCATTGAACAGGATGCCGATGTTGTCATCTTTGTCAACCGCGACGAATTACATTATCCGACCAGGGAGGCGTGGGAGGTTATCCACCCCGGTGAACAATACCCACCGCCGGCTGATATCTTAGTTGCCAAGCACCGTAACGGTCCTATCGGGCAAATAAGTCTTCGTTTTGTACCGAAAACGACCAGGTTTGAAAATATTGGTAGTGAAGAGCCGAGTTTACTATGAAGCAGCTTAGTGGTTTCCCAGCCAGGATGCAGTTTACGCCCATACCTAATGTTTTCTTCAGCCGTCTGCTACCACAAATCAGCGATATTACCGAGCTAAAGACAACCCTCCACATTTTCTGGTTGCTTTATCCCAAGAAGGGTTACCCTCGTTTTATCACTTATCGAGAGCTGTTGAACGATAAAAGTCTAATGAGCAGCCTCAGGGAGGAAGACAAACCACCTGATGAAGTACTGGGTGACGCTCTGGAAATGGCGGTTAACCGGGGAACTATCCTTCATATAGTATTAGACAGAGACGGAGCCCCTGAGGATATTTATTTTCTCAATACCGATTCCGATAGGCAGGTCGTGGCTAAAATTCAAAACGGTGAGCTTGCCCTCGCCGGACTGAAGGCTGGAGGACAAGCTCAACCTGATATTGAGACCGAGCCGCAGCCTGACATCTTTACCCTTTATGAACAGAACATTGGTATGTTGACCCCGATGATTGCCGAAGAATTGCGTGAGGCAGAGAAGCTATATCCTGAAACCTGGATTAGAGATGCCATCAAAGAGGCGGTTAACCAAAACATACGCAAAAAGAGCTATATTTTAGCAATTTTAGAGCGCTGGGCAGCAGAAGGCAGGGGTAATGGAACATATAGGCGAGATTTTAAGAAGACAGACCCCGATAAATATATCAAGGGCAAATACGGACACATCGTCAGGCGCTGAACCAGAAGAAGTATCACTAACTTCAGACTGTCCGGTTTGTAATGGGGCTGGCTTCGTTCATCCTCTTCTAGCTTCAGGAAAGCCCGATTTTAGCCGAGTTATCCCCTGCTCCTGCACCCAGAAAGAACTGGGTAAAGAGCGCCAGACCCGTTTACAGCGATATAGCAACCTGGGCTCGCTGACTCGCCTCACTTTTGATAACCTGCTCCCCCAGGGCAGGAGTGGGAATCCCATTAGCCAGGAACAATTTAGCCGCGCTTATGAGATAGCTAAAACATTTGCTACCAAGCCTAAAGGATGGCTAGTTCTAACTGGTCCCAGTGGCTGTGGCAAGACACACCTAGCAGCGGCTATTGCCAACGAGCGCCTTAGCCAGGGGCAGCCTGTTTTCTTCATCACCACCCCCGACCTCCTAGACCACCTGCGCTCTACCTTCAACCCAGATAGTGAAATGCCTTACGATGAGTTCTTTAACCAGGTGCGTAATACCCCGCTACTAATCTTGGATGATTTAGGCGCTCAATCCAGTACCCCTTGGGCTAAGGAAAAGCTAGACCAACTGCTAAACCATCGCTTTAATAGTGAGCTACCTACCGTGGTTGTTGCTATCACCCCTATTGAGCAGCTAGAAGAAAGAATACGCACTCGCCTGATTGCCTCCAATCTTTGCCAGATATATGCCATTGATGAAGAAACGCCAGCCTTGTTTACCTCTAGCTGGGCTCCTGAGTTCAAACTGCAGAAAAGTATGACCTTTGATACCTTTAAGAAGCGGGATAACCTACCACTAGAACAGCGCGAAAACCTGGATAAAGCATTCCATTTAGCCCTTGACTTTGCTAAGTCACCCGATGGCTGGCTGGTGCTTATGGGTGACAATGGCTGTGGCAAGACTCACCTGGCGGCGGCCATTGTTAACTATCGCTATCAAAACAAAAAGCCGGCCCTCTTCATCGTGGTGCCTGACTTCCTTGACCATCTTCGCTCCACTTTCAGTCCGGAGAGTAAGATATCTTATGACCAATTCTACGGAAGCGTAAAGAATGCCCCATTACTTGCCCTGGATGACTTTGGCAGGCAAACAACCACACCCTGGGCGCAGGAGAAGCTCTACCAGGTTATTAACCATCGCTACAATGCCCAGTTGCCGACGGTAATTACCACTAACTGCTCAACGGATGAGCTAGATAGTCCGATACTTTCCAGGTTTGCCGACCCCAAAATAAGTGTTTTATTTAATATCACTGCTCCAAACTATTGGGCCGGTCGGCCCAGTCAAAAGGGGTTATCCCACAGTGGTAAAAAGGGGCGCTAGAGCTAAGCAGCGAAAAGCAAAGCTTGCATAGCCAGAAGTTTTTAGGTAAAATGAGGTGGTCTTTGGTATAAAGAAGCTTTAGAGATGATAAACCTTCCCGTCTTGGTGCTAAATCAGAACTATGAGCCACTTAATATCTGTCGGGCCCGGCGAGCAGTGGTGTTGCTTTACCGGGGTAAGGCTGAGATGCTGGAAAACGGCTCAGGATTTATCCACTCAGCTAGTCACACCTTCCCCCTGCCCTCAGTAATCCGACTAGCCTATATGATTAAGCGCCCCCGGCCGGAGAGAAAGCTAACTCGCCTTGAGATTTTTAACCGTGACCAATACACCTGCCAATATTGTGGTCGGGAAACTCGGCAACTTACCTTAGACCATGTTATCCCACGATACCGCGGCGGTGAACACACCTGGGAAAATGTAGTTAGCGCCTGTGTACCCTGTAATCAGCGTAAGGCAGGTAAAACGCCGGAACAAGCCAGGATGAGATTAATTCACCGTCCCTCCCCTCCACACGGTAACATCTTGTTTTATATCCCCTACCACTACCTACAAACTCAGAGTGAATGGCAAAAGTATCTCCCCCAATGAGATTTGCTTATCAACCAATGTTCTTTCCATGAAACTCATTCACTCTTCCTCCCCCGCTGGTATGGGTGCTCATCCTCAATAGTAACCTCACTGAGAGGCAATTCCACCCTCGCCTGGCTCTCCAGTTCAACTAGCACCGTTTCCTTCAGTGGGTTACCGCCGACTACAGTAGCTACTCCCATAGATGTAGACACTCGCTGCCCCTCCTTGGGCAATTTCTCCTTCATAATACGGTATTGCTCATTCTCATAGACCAAGCAGCAAAGTAACCGCCCGCAAACACCTGATATCTTCATCGGGTTAAGGGGTAAATCCTGCTCCTTTGCCATTCTAATGGAAACCGGGGCAAACTCGCTCAAGAAACTCATACAACATAGAGGACGACCACACCTGCCAAAGCCACCTATCAGCTTGGCTTCATCCCTTGGACCTACCTGCCGCAATTCCACCCGTATCTTAAACTGGCTAGTTAACCGCCGAACCAGCTCACGGAAATCAATCCTCCCACCAGCACTAAAGAAGAAAGTAAGGCGGCTGCCATCAAGGTTGTATTCAGCAGATAGTAGCTTCATCGGCAAATTTAGCTCAGCAATCAGCTTACCACACTCGATTAGAGCCTCGTCCTCCTTGCCCTCAAGTTCCTGGACACGCTCAACATCCTCCGTTTCTGCCTTACGCACTACCGGCTTTAACGGTTCGGTCAGCTCACTAGCCAATACCTGCTTGGGGGCAATGACCACATGCCCCAGCTCCAGACCACGGGCTGTATTAACTACTACATAGTCATTTACCTCCAAGTCAATACCTGCCGGGGCAAAGTAGTATACTCTA
>CAZQRE010000028.1:0-9744 GCA_964595695.1 uncultured Dehalococcoidales bacterium | reverse complement strand
GTGGTATATTCCTGAGTATAAACCGCTGCATCAAACTGTAATCACAGTAAATGATACCGAGTTTGATATGAATTACTACATAAACGCGCTTAAATACTATGGTCAAGGTATGTCTATCCAACAAATGTATGGTCTGGCTGATGGGGTGGTGAGGATTATTGAGCAAAATGAGTTGGTCAGGCGAGGGGCTGAAAAATTGGACATTAGTATTAGCAATAAGGAAGTTGACGAGGAACTCAAGAGCCATGACCCTCCGTTTAATGATGTCCATAGGGATGTGGTCAGGACTCAAATGCTGATAAGCAAACTCTTGGATGAGTATTTTGAGCCGGAGGTGCCGGTCTCTGCTGAGCAGAGACATATAATGGCAATGCTGCTGGAGAATAAAAGTCAAGCCTCCGAGGTTAGAGCCGGGCTAGAGAGTGGCGAAGACTTTGCCGAGTTGGCTAGCCAGCTCTCTCTGGACAGTTTTTCTAAGGAGAAGGAGGGTGACCTTAGCTGGCGACCCGAAGGTGCCTTAACCGCACTGCTAAATACTTCCCTACCTGATGAGTATGCCTTCAGTAATGAAGTAGGAGTATTGAGTCAGCCAATATATGATGAAGAAATAGGTAAGGGAGTGGGCTACTGGCTGATTAGAGTCACAGAAAGGGATGAAGAGAATGAAGAAGCCCATATTTACGCAATGCTGCTGAGTAGTGAAGAACAGGCACAAGAGGTTAGAACCAGCCTGGAATCCGGCGAGGATTTTGCTACTTTGGCTAAGGAACTTTCCCAGCTTGAGGGGGTCGAGGACAACGAAGGAAGTCTGGGCTTGGTGACTCCAGATACGATGACTCCGGCCTCCAGTGAGTTTATTTTCAACCCTGAGGTGGAGCTGGAAACGTTGAGTGAGCCAATCCGTGATGAGGATGTTTGGACAGAAGGGGGCTACTGGCTGGTAAAGGTTATAGACATAGGAGATAATAAAGAGATTGAGGGTGAGGACAGGGATTTGCTGAAGGCTAAGGCTTTGAATGAGTGGATTTCAGCGCTATGGGATAACCCCGAAAATGAGATAGATGATAGTTATCTGGATGATGAGAAGAAGGGGTGGGCAATATGGAAGGCTATGGAGGGCTAAGGCGATGGGGAAAAAGAGCATTGGCATTGGACTAATAGGATTGGGGGTAGTTGCTGGGGCAGTAGCCAAAGTTTTGCTGGACAAAGCGGAGGTTTTGACTGAGCAAGTGGGTTATCCTCTTGTTTTGCGGAAGGTGAAGGTTTTGGCGCAGGATTTAACCAGACCGCAGGCACTGGAGATGGGTTCTCAGCTTCTTACCACCGATGAAGACGAGTTTTTTGCTGAACCAGAGATAGATATAGTCGTCGAGGCGATAGGGAATGAAAACCCCGCCCTGCAGTATTTAGAGAGGGCAATATCAGGCGGTAAACACGTAGTCACCTCTAACAAGGAGGTTATTGCCAAGCATGGGGCGGAACTGCTAGCTCTAGCTCAACAGTATGAAGTGGGGCTACACTATGAAGCCACTGTTGGCGGTGGCATTCCTCTGATTGCCCCTTTTCAGCGTGACCTGGTAGCTAATAAGATAAGCGGTATTTACGCCATAATAAACGGGACTACCAATTATATTCTTACCCGGATGGCAAGGGAAGGCATGGATTTCTTCCTGGCTCTTAATAGAGCTCAGCAGTTAGGTTACGCCGAGGCTAATCCTGAAAATGACATAGAAGGGATAGACGCCGCCTATAAGCTGGCTATTCTTGCCTCGCTAGCCTTTCACAGTCAAGTCCGGCCTGAGGATGTCTATTGTGAAGGGATTTCCCGGATGGACAGTCGTGACTTCCAGTATGCCAAGGAGCTCGGCTTTGCTATAAAGCTGCTGGCTATCGCCAAACAGAGCGATAACTTGATTGAAGCTCGGGTGCACCCGGTTTTTATCCCTGAAGACTCTCTTCTGGCTAAGGTTGATGATGTCTATAATGCTATTCTGGTTGAAGGTGACCTGGTGGGCAAGGTGCTTTTCTTTGGTGAGGGTGCCGGTGCCCTACCCAGCAGCAGCGCAGTTGTCGCTGATATTGCATCAGCAGCCCAGGACATTATTTATGGCGTCGGTAGTAGAGTCAGGTGGAAGTTGCAACCGGGAAAAGTTATTAAACCTATGTCTGACATTGAGACTCGATACTACCTCAGGCTGAATGTTGCCGACCGCCCTGGGGTGTTGGCTCAGATTTCTAAGGTTTTGGGTGACCATCTAATTAGCATTTCCTCAGTTCTCCAGAAGATGACTGATAGCGTGGCTCAGACCGCTGAAATTGTCATTATGACTCATCCGGCTAAGGAAGCGGCAATGCAGCAGGCTCTGGAGGAGGTAACGCGCCTACCTGTGGTTAAGGAAATAAGCAACTTCATTCGGGTTGAAGAATGAAAACAGGCGTCCTAATTAAGTATAAGGATTTCCTCCCCATTACCCCTGATACCCCTATGTTTTCACTGGGCGAGGGAGATACCCCTCTGGTCAGGTGCCGGGAGCTGGAGGGGGAAATTGGTTGTGGGGAGCTATACTTTAAGCTGGAGGGGTGTAACCCTACCGGTTCATTTAAAGACAGGGGCATGGTGGTTGCCGTAGCTAAGGCGATGGAAGCCGGCAGTAAAGCTATAATATGTGCCTCAACCGGTAATACCAGCGCCTCAGCCGCTGCCTACGCTGCCTATTGTGGGCTTACTGCTATTATTGTTGTGCCTAAAGGCAAGATTGCCCTGGGTAAGCTAGCTCAGGCTATTATCTACGGGGCTAAGATTATCACCATTGATGGAAATTTTGACCAGGCTCTACATATAGTAAGAGAGCTAACCCGGAAGCATCCGGTTACTCTGGTTAACTCGCTTAATCCCCACCGTATAGACGGGCAAAAAACGGCTGCTTTTGAGATTATCGACATTTTGGGCGAGGCTCCAGACTATCTTTTTATCCCGGTAGGTAATGCTGGTAATATTACCGCCTACTGGAAGGGTTTTGTGGAATATTATCAGGCAGGCAGGGCAAGGAATAAACCCAGGATGATGGGTTTTCAAGCTGAGGGGGCTGCCCCTATTGTCCGAGGCTATGTTATTGACCAGCCAGAGACGGTTGCCTCAGCGATACGAATCGGCAATCCCGCTAGCTGGCAGAAGGCAGTTGCCGCTCGCGATGAGTCTGGCGGTATTATTGATATGGTTAGTGATGGTGAGATTCTGGCAGCCTACCGACTTCTGGCAACTAAAGGGGGTGTCTTTGGCGAGCCAGCTTCTGCGGCTTCCTTAGCCGGGCTTATTAAGCTCTCCCAGGCAGGGACGGACTTCTCACCAAAGAGGGTAGTTTGTGTGGTAACCGGCACCGGGCTTAAGGATACTGATACCGCGCTGAAGGGTACTGAGCCCTTTCTTGAGCTTCCGGCTGATTTATTAGCTGTAGAGCAGGCTTTAGGTTGGGCTAGCAGCACTGCCTAGGGACTCAAAGCTAACGGAGGTTAAAATGGCTAAGGTGATTAGTCAAGATGTAGGCGTATTTTGTCACCACTACCCCAAGGTGGCTATTATAGTTACTGCTCAGGCTAAAGGAAGGGATAATGCTATGGCGGTAGCCTGGCATATGTCTATCTCCTTTAATCCGCCCCTTTATGGAATAGCTATCTCTCCTAAGCGGTTTACCTACCAGCTTATTGCTGACAGTAAGGAATTTGGAGTTAATTTCTTACCCTTTGACGCAGCTGAGCTGGTTGCCTCCGTAGGTGGCAGCAAAGGGCAGGAGGTAGACAAGTTTCACCGGTTTAATATTGCCAAGGATAAGTCGGTAAGGACAGCCGTGCCAATCTTGAAGACTGCCTATGCTGCCTATGAGTGCAAATTAGTTGACGATAGGAGCTATGGCGACCACAGGTTGTTGGTGGGAGAGATTGTGGCTGTGCATTGGCTGAAAGAGGCCTTTGCTCCAGAGGAAATACTGGATTTGGATAAGATTTACCCTATCCTGTATCTGGGGAAGGAACTTTATGCTACTATATCCAAAGATACGGCAAGAACTCTGGACCGTAAGGTCTATGGCAAACGTTAAAGGAGGAATAGAGTGTTTGACGAAGCCAAGATTATGAGCGCCGTGACTTCTATTATTAAGGCTATTGGGGAAGACCCGGAAAGAGAGGGCTTAGTGGATACACCGAGGCGTGTGGCTGAGATGTATGCTGAGCTTTTTATGGGACTTGATATCGACCCCAAAGAAGAGCTGGCAGTAGGTTATGAGCTGGGACACCGGGAAATGGTAATTGTGAGGGATATCCCCTTTTATTCTATGTGTGAGCATCACCTTTTGCCATTTTACGGTGTAGCTCATATAGGTTATATTCCTGATGCTAACGGGCGTGTGGTAGGTCTTAGTAAACTAGCTCGAGTAGTGGAAATCGTGTCTAAGCGCCCCCAGATTCAGGAGAGGATAACTACTGACATTGCTGATGCCATTATGGATGGGCTTAAGCCCTCAGGGGTGGCGGTAGTTGTTAAGGCTGAGCATATGTGTATGATTATGCGCGGCGTCAAGAAACCAGGAAGTAGTATTATTACCTCAGCCATCAGGGGTGCCTTTCGCACCAAAGCTGAAAGCAGGGCTGAATTCTTCTCTCTACTGCAGGGTAGATAGGTCAACTGGTCTATCTAATCACCCATAATTTGCAATATAATTTCTCTTGACCGGGGTCGGTTATCAAAATCTACCACCACTATTTGCTGCCATGTCCCCAGGGTTAACCTTTTGTTACTGAAAGGCACTACTAGCGAGGCACCCAGTAGCGAGGCGCGGACATGTGAGTATCCATTGCCATCACCCCAGCGGCGGTCGTGGTCATAGGGGATATTCTGAGGAATATTCCGTTCCCACATACCCTGGAAGTCAGAGAGTAAACCAGATTCAAATTCAATAGTGGATATGCCAGCAGTGGAACCGGCGACAAACAGGGTAGCCGTTCCATTGTTTATATCTGTCTCGGCGACCTGCTGTTCTACCTGAGGAGTAATATTGATAATATCACAGTTCCCCTTGGTCTGGAGACTAATTCTCTTGGTGACAACCATGTAAGTGCTACCTCCTGTTCTAGCAATTTAGTTCATCCCACAGTATATCCTCTAAATCAAATACCGGTCCATCCGTGCATACTTGCTTCAGCCCGCCTTTTGTCTTCACCGTGCACCCGTAGCAAACCCCACGCCCACACCCCATCCTCACCTCCAGGGAAATCTGGACTGGCTTTCCTTCAAGTTTAAGTTCTCGCTTTTTGAGTGCCATAGCCTCATACATTTCCCTAGGCCCACAGGCAAAAATCTGGTCTGTCCAGTCAACAAAATCTGGCACGAGGTCAGTTATCATACCCTTATTGCTGTCGGTTCCATCCTCAGTAATAGTGATAACCTCGGCTTCAGGAGGTAGGAAATGTCTGGGGTAAAGCTGAGTAGCAGTTGATGCTCCTAGTAGCAGCGTTACCGAGTGCCCTTGATTCGAGGCTTCCTGAGCCAGGAAGCGTAGCGGCGCAATGCCAATGCCACCAGCCACCAGTAACAGGTTGCGGGAAGTAGGTTGAATGGAATACCCATTACCCAGCGGGCCAAATATATCTATCGTATCTCCTATCTGACGCTGGGATAGCCAGTGTGTGCCATTACCGACTATGGTAAACAACAGGGCAATTTTGCTACCGTCCCGCTGGTGAATGCTCAACGGGCGTGGCAGAATACATTCTTCCCCGCAGCACACCATGACAAACTGCCCCGGTTGGGCGGTAGAGGCTATTTGGGAAGATTCCAGCCAGATAAGATAAACCCCTGGCATAACTTCACTGTTAGAGATTATAGAAGCAATGGCTTGCTTCAACTTGGCTCCTTATTGCGGTAGTCTGGTAAGGGTTGAGCACTATAAATTTGGTTCCCCCGCAAGAGTGCCTCTGCTGCCGCCCGGGCAGTATCAAGGGAGGTAAAGCAGGGAATACGCTTCTCGGCAGCAGCCCGGCGGATTTGGAAACCATCTCTTAGTGGGATGCGGCCTCCAGTAACGGTATTAACCACACCGTTTACTGTCCCATCATTGATGATGTCAATAACATTGGGGTGCCCCTCACTCAATTTCTTACTTATCATTCTTACCGGGAGCCCAACTGCCTCAATCATAGCTGCTGTGCCTTCGGTGGCATAGAGTTCATAGCCTACTTCGGAGAGCTTCCTGATTATAGGTAGTGCCTCAGGTTTATCCCTATCAGCGATGCTGAAAAGTATAGCTCCTTGAGGCAGTAGCATTAGCTTGGCGGCTAAGAGCGCCTTGGTCAGGGCGGCATCAAAGGTATAGTCAATCCCCATTACCTCGCCGGTAGACTTCATTTCCGGACCGAGGTAAGTGTCTACACCAGGTAGTTTTGACATAGAAAAAACCGGGGCTTTAATGCCCACCAGTCTTTGCCTTGGCCATAGTCCGGTGTTATAGCCCTGCTCTTTAAGGCTCTTACCGAGCATAACCTTGGTCGCTATATTTACCACTGGCACCCCGGTGACCTTAGAGATAAATGGGATAGTGCGGCTAGCCCGAGGGTTTACCTCTAATACATAAACTGATGACCCTTGAGTGGTGGCATTAGATGTAATAACGAACTGGATGTTCATTAAGCCTTTGATTTTGAGTGCCAGCCCCATCTTGACTGTATAATCGACAATAGTTTCCACCTCTGGCTCAGTCAGGTTTACCCCAGGATAGACTGCCATAGAATCACCACTATGGACTCCCGCCCGCTCAATATGCTCCATTATTCCAGGAATGAGGACACATTCCCCGTCACTTATGGCATCAACCTCCACCTCTTTCCCTTCTAGATATTTATCAATAAGGACAGGGTGCCTGGTATCTAGCTCTATGGCTAGGCTCATATAGCGGATTAGCTCACTGGCATTGTGAACTATCTCCATAGCTCTGCCGCCGAGGACATAGCTGGGGCGAATTAATACTGGGTAACCGATAAGCTTAGCCACACCGAGGGCTTCGGCTACCGAGGACACCCCGGCTCCTGGTGGTTGGGGAATGCCTAACTGGCTGAGGAAGTTCTCAAATCTACGCCTGTCCTCAGCCAGGTCAATAGTCTCGGCACTGGAACCGAGGAGGGGCATCCCGCTGCGAAATAAAGGCTCAGTCAGGTTTATGGCTGTCTGACCACCAAATTGAACTATAGATGGGGGGGGAGCATCTTGCCCACCTTCGTTTTCCAGGATGTCACGCAGGCTTTCCTCATCCAGGGCTTCAAAGTAGAGGCGGTCGCTGGTGTCAAAATCAGTAGACACTGTTTCTGGGTTGGAGTTTACCATAATGCTCTTGAAGCCAGATTCCTGTAGTGCCCAGGCAGCATGAACGCTGGAGTAGTCAAATTCAATCCCTTGAGCAATGCGGTTGGGACCACTGCCGATGACCACTGCCTTGTTCCCTTGAAGCGGCTCAGCTTCATTCTCCTGCTCATAGGTGCCATAGAAATAGGGGGTATCAGCATCAAACTCACCGGCGCAGGTGTCCACCATCTTGTAAACGGGGCGAATTTGCCAGCTATGACGCAGTTGCCTTACCTGTTCAGTGAGTCTATCGGCTAAGGTTCCAATCTGCTCATCAGAGAAGCCGAGTCGCTTTGCCTGCCATAACAGCTCTGGCATCAGTGGCTGAGACAGGAGCCGCTTTTCCATATCTACAATGTTCTGGAGCTTATCTGTAAACCACAGGTCAATCTTGGTATGCTCAGATATCTCCTCAGCACTGATTCCGCGTCTCAAGGCAGCCATAATTGCCCATAGCCTCAGGTCATTAGGTTCTAAGGGGTAAGAATTGATATTTGTTCCCATCTCCCACTTTGGGTCTTCCCATAGTAATGACCTTCTACCAAATTCCAGGGAGCGTATTGCCTTTTGTAGGGCTGCCTCAAAGCACCTATCAATAGCCATTACTTCACCGGTGGCTTTCATCTGTGTCCCTATAGCCCTATCACCCGAGGCAAACTTGTCAAACGGCCAGCGAGGAATCTTGACCACCAGGTAATCCAGTGTTGGCTCAAAGGCAGCCATCGTTTTTCCGGTTACCTGGTTCGGGATTTCATCAAGTCGTTTGCCCACAGCTATCTTGGCGGCTACCCGGGCGATAGGATAGCCGGTAGCCTTACTGGCTAAGGCTGAGCTGCGGCTGACCCGGGGATTGACCTCAATTACATAGTATTTATCGCTATAGGGGTCAAGGGCAAACTGTATATTGCAGCCACCTTCAATACCCAGGGCACGGATAATCTTAAGGCTGGCTGTCCGCAGCATCTGATGCTCTTTATTGGTCAACGTCTGGCTGGGAGCAACCACAATGCTATCACCGGTATGCACCCCCATCGGGTCAATATTCTCCATATTACAAATGGTGACGCAGTTATCAGCGGCATCCCGTATCACCTCATACTCTAGTTCCTTCCAGCCAACCACCGATTCCTCTATTAGCACCTGGTGAATGGGGCTGGTTGCTAACCCCACAGTTGCCGCTTTATCAAGCTCTCCCCAGGTAGTAGCGAAGCCTCCCCCGGTCCCACCTAGGGTATAAGCCGGGCGAATTATCAGGGGCAGACCTATCTCCCTGGCTACCTTCTTGGCTTGCTTCAGGGTATTGACGGTAGCACTTTTCGGCACTGGCTCGCTGATATTGAGTAGCAACTGCTTGAATAGCTCACGGTCTTCAGCATTTCTTATTGTCTGTATCGGCGTTCCCAGGCTCTTTACATTATATTTATCCAGAACGCCGGCATCAGCCAGGTCTACGGCTAGGTTAAGTCCGGTCTGACCGCCAAGGGTAGGTAGTAATCCATCAGGGCGCTCCCGCTCAATAATGCGGGCGACCATCTCCACCGTCAGCGGCTCAATATAGACAATATCAGCGATGCCCTCATCGGTCATAATGGTGGCTGGGTTAGAATTGACCAGCACCGAGATTACCCCCTCCTCCCTCATCGCCTTGCACGCCTGGGTGCCGGCATAGTCAAACTCCGCCGCCTGCCCGATAACAATCGGCCCCGAACCAATGATTAAGACTTTTTTAGGTTTCAAATTTTACTCCTTATTTAAGCTTATCTAATTAAGGCAAGCACGACACCAACAATAGTAGCTATAGCGGCGATAGCACCGATGATGCTTAATATTTTATTAGATTCAATCCATTGCCAACTCTTTTGGTAAGCAGATTTCTCGCTGTTATCAACAGATAATTCTGTTTTTGTACTTCTTTGTTTGTTATCTATAACGTCCCAACTCTTCCCTTCCGCTTCAAGTTTGCCAATGGCTATAATGGTGTTATCTATGCAAGAGTTAAGTGCCTCAGCTGTGCGGTAATCAAATTCTGCTCTTAGTCCCATATCCCACATATTCACAGAGCGAGGCTTGCCAAATTCGTGAATTGTTACTAATTCCTTTCCAGTTAGTTCAGTGATTCGTGGGATTAGAATGCTGGAGTTTCGTAGTAAGTACTCTCTTTTATTGTCTAACTTTCTTTGCTTTGCTAGTTTTTCTTCATATTTTTTCCCTTCAAAAGCAGCAAAAGGATTGCTGTCTCTTATGGGAGCGCTTGAAATTGGTGGATTTGGAAAAAGTTCATTAAGAATCTTTTTGTATTCTTTTAATTCACCAAGAAATACTAATAGATCTTTATACAAGTCCATCTTCTCTACCTC
>CAZQRE010000027.1:0-9827 GCA_964595695.1 uncultured Dehalococcoidales bacterium | reverse complement strand
AACAGCCGGCTACTAACAGCACTGTGGTCAGTATAAGCACTAGTATTGTAGTTACTATCTTCACGATTACCTCTTGGTGAATTTTATGCGGTGAGTGAGGAAAGCCAGGTTAGATTATTAGTCAGAATAAGCACACCTATAGCTATGAGCAACAAGCCGCTAATAATGTAGACTAGGTTAGAATAGCGATAGATGCGTTTCAGTATTGGATTAATAGAATCAAAAGCGGCGCCTATAATCAGAAAGGGGATTCCCAACCCCAGGGAATAGACAGCTAGCAGGTAAGCCCCGTGCCACGCTGTTGCCAAATCCAAGGCAAGAGCCAGGATACCTCCTAATATAGGACCAACACAGGCTGTCCAGGCTAGGGAGAAGATGGCTCCGATGAGGAGGGAACGCAGGTAACCAGTGGCATTGCCCAGAGATGGGGTTAGACGCTTTTCATAATTCAGCCACGGCACCTTCAGGGCAACCAACATAAACAGCCCGAAGGCTATCAGCAAGCTGCCAGCTATTTTATTGAGTAGTGCTTGATTGAGGCTGATGGCAAATCCAGTTAGCCCGGCAATCGCTCCCAGGGTAACAAAGATTATAGAAAACCCGACTACAAAGCTGAGGGAATGAAGGAATACAGGGATGCGGCTTCTACCAGCTCTAGGCTCAAGTATTTCGGGTCCACACAAGCTGGCAAGATATACTGGTACCAGAGGCAACACGCAGGGTGACAGGAAGGATAGCACCCCAGCACTGAAGGCAGCTACAATTGAAACGCTCGGCATTATCTATCCTTAACAGTTTAGTAAATACTAGCTAACCCAACCCGAAATATCAAGTTCACCACTAAGTATTACCGGCATACTACCTTAGGGTCTAAAAATATTCTATAATGGGTATCAGGTAATACCAGCCTGAAATACTTATCAAGGGGGAAACAATGAAGCCGCTAAGCTATACCCAGATTTCTCTGTATCAGTCCTGCCCCTTATGTTATAAACTTCAATACATTGACGGGTTAAAACCAAAGGATAAGTGGTATTTTAGCTTTGGCTTAACCATACACACCTGCGCTGAACACTTCTTCAGGGTAAACGTACCTCCACCACCATCACTGGAGGAGCTACTTCAGTTTTATGAGCGAAACTGGCTTGGTGTAGGGTATGAGTCAGCAGAGGAAGAAGCAAAATATAAGGCTTACGGTAAGGAAATACTGTCCAAGTTCTGGGAGATTCACACTACCGATTTCAGGATGCCAGTTGCCGTTGAGCGAAGGTTTTATATTGATATTGAAGGAATAAAACTGACCGGCTATATCGATAGGGTAGATAAGCTGGATAGCGGTGGGTTATCCATTGTCGACTATAAGACGAATAAAGAACTATTTACCACCGATGATTTAGACAAAGACCTCCAATTGACCCTATATCAATTGGCAGCAGAGCAGACGTGGCACCTTCCTGTAGACAGGCTTACCCTGTATCACTTCAGGTCAAACACGCCTTTTAGTTGTCAACCAAGGCATAAGGCGCAACTTGACCAGGCCAGACAGCTGGTGTTAAAGATAGCTGATGATATTGCTGGGGAAAGATTCCCAGCTACTGAGAACCAGTATTGCCCCTGTGATTTCCCTGAGCACTGTCCATACTATAAGCACAAGTATGCAGAAATTGTGGCTGAGCCAAGGGAGACTGGTATCTGGCACGGGATGGCAGCAGCTGATGCTGTTGAGCAGTATGTCTCATTGCAGAATCAGATAAAAGAGCTCCAGTTGAAGTTTGAAGAGATAAAGCAGATGGTTATTGATTTCTGCCAGGCTGAGGGATTAAACCGGGTTTATGGCAGGGAGCATGCTATTACCTGCAAGCTAGTGGAGAGGACAGGCTTTAGTGAGGACGAGGTCAGGGCACTACTTGAGCCTGAGGGGCTATGGGAACGGGTGCTGAGCCTTGACCAATCCAGGCTCAACCAGCTTGTTACCAATATGGAAGTAGCTAAGGATATTAGAGATAAGCTGGAAGCCTTGAGGCAGGTTACTTCCGCCTCACCCAGGCTGTGGGTCAGAAGGCTTATTGAAGAAGAATAAAATATCTTTTAGCCAGGGAGACGGGGAATAAACTTGTATTTTTCTCCAATTTACTGTATTATATGTAAGTAAAATTGAATAGGTAGGATGGAGGAGTCTGAACAGAGTTCAGGCATAATCGGAGAGCAAGTCGGTGAAAATCCGACGCAGTACCGCCTGCTGTGACTGATAGTTAACTCCTATCAGAAGTCAGAACACCGACCTCCAGTAGCCTTAAACCTTCGCGGAGCAAGGGGGTAGGGTTTGTTTATTTACTAAAACGGTGCGTAAAAAACCCCCCCTTGTTCTCAGGAGCGAGGGGTTTTCCTTTTCCGAAAAGGAGAATAATTGTGAAACATGCCGTTATCAAGGAAGGAGACCTCTTAGTATGTCTTGGTGGAGGCTATTTCGGGGCCAAAGCAGCCAGGCTTGGCAAGGAATGTAAGGCCAGGACACTGATAATAGATACAAATCCAGATTGTGCCGCCAGGGAAATAGTCGATGTTGTATTGACCGGACAAGGAACTATAAAAGCGGGACAAGTATCGCTCATCGTTGGTGATGCAATGGAAATCCTGCTCGGCATCTTGGAAGGAGAGGTGCCGCAGTGGATCATCCCTGCTGTCCCCGGGCATTCACTGGGTAAATTCGTCAACAGCTGGTTAAGGGCAAAAGGGCTTAAAGTGGCTAGTGGTGGAGATTTGTTGACAGAGGTTCTAGCCGGTTTACCTAACAGATTGGTCCTGAGCGCAGATGAGAAGTCTGGGATTATCATATCGAGTTATATGGCGAAGGGGCTAAGGTGCAAGACGGACTGTTCTCAACTCAAGATATGCCCGGTGACCAAGCGCCAGAAGCCTGCTCCCATGTATGAACTTCTTGAATTCTCAGCCTCCGAGGCAGTAGATTGCTATAAGATCTTTGTAAGTCGTCAATTCGATGGGGCAGGAGGAGTACCGGGTGCAGAGGTAAAAAAGACATTAAAGTATCTGGCAAGTCTCACCCCACCCTATTCGTTAGCTATTGGCGTTTCATGCCGATGCCATGGTATATTGAGCCTGTTTAAAGTGGAGGGGAATTAGATTAACAACATTGCTGATGGTGGCAATAGCCAGCATGTTAAGCCCAGAGATGTGATAGAAGGGTAAGCAAGGAGCATTTATGGAAGCAGCTAAGGGTATTACCAGGCAAGCGCTGGGAGAATTCCACGGAATCAAGGGAGAGGTCATTAGTCACCAGGTTTGGGGAATCCCGGCTAATGCCCTGGTTCTTTACCTGCCGGAAGTCAGGAATGTATTAAGCGGACGGCAGGGGTTTAGAAAGGTAAAGGCAGTTTGTAATTGTCATCTCCCAGAGTCTCTTTGGGACATTGCTCACTCACCCCCCAAGTGGAAAACCTACTTAAAAGAGGTTTTCAATGAACTTGACCTGCCTCTGGATAAGGTCGCCGGTTTATTTACCGGGGTAAATATGGAGCATCTAGCCTGGGCAGAGAAGGTTTACGAACCGCTGTGGGTACTGGCTTTCGTTACTGCCGGGGTTAAAACAAACGCCATGAGGATAGGAGAAGACAGGGCAAGTGACATTAAGCAGAATGGACAATCTGAAAAGGCAGGAACCATAAACACGATTTTGCTTACCAATGCCTCACTTAATTCAGCTGCCTTAGCCGCTTCATTCATCACCATAACCGAAGCCAAAGTTATTGCCTTGCAGAAGTTGGACATAAGAAGCTCATATAATCCTGACTGGCAGGCAACAGGCACCGGCACTGACCAGATTGTGGTAGTATCGGGGAAAGGCGCCAAATGCACTTATGTTGGCGGACACGCTAAGGTAGGTGAGCTAATAGCTCGAGCAGTTACTCAAACTACCATTGATGCCATTAAAAAAGGGGCTCAACGCTGCTGACAGAATTGTTTAAGCTGGAGTTTTAAACGGCTGATTACGAGCAAGAGCGTCATCCTTGGTAGGTTCAGGATTAAGAGGGCGTGGATATTTTAATAATACTGCCTCTGGCACTGGCTATTGATTTGGTCCTGGGTGAACCGCCCCGCGCCATCCACCCCGTGGTATGGATGGGGAAGGTTATTGCCTTTCTGGAGAGGGGCGGTATTAACCACCGTCCGCTGGTTCAGTTTATCTACGGGGCTGGGATAACCCTGGTAGCTATAGGATTATTTGTAGCTCCGGCCTATTTTATACTCCTCTATCTAAAGAGCCTTAACTTTGTGGCCTATGTAATTATCGGGGGAGTGCTCCTCAAATCCGCCTTTAGTTTAAAGGGACTGCGGCAAGCGGCGCTTAAGGTCAAGGGGCTTTTGCTGAATGAGGAGCTGAATGAAGCACGCTTTGCCCTGCGCTCATTAGTCAGTCGTGATACCAAGAATCTGCCCAGGCCGCTATTAGTATCGGCTGCTGTGGAATCAGTGGCTGAGAGCACTTGTGACAGCTTTGTGGCTCCCCTATTCTACTTTCTTCTCCTGGGTGTGCCTGGAGCTATAGCCTACAGGATAGTCAATACTGTTGATACTATGATAGGTTATCATGGGCAATGGGAATATCTAGGTAAGTTTGCTGCCAGACTGGATGATGTGGTTAATTTTCTCCCAGCAAGGTTCACCGCCTTGATGATAGTTATCGCTGCCTGGCTATGCCGAAAGGACATGCCAGGTGCGTGGCGAGTTATGCTTCGTGACCACAATAAGACACAAAGCCCCAATGCCGGCTGGGCGATGAGCGCTGCTGCTGGCAGCCTCGGGGTGCAGCTAGAAAAGATAGGACACTACAAATTGGGTGATAACCACTACCCACTGTCACCGGAGACAATTGGCGCTTCGCTTCAAGTGATGGCTGTAGTGGCTTTGATGTGGAGCCTGGCATGTATCTCAGTAGAGGTGATTCGCTTTGTCGTTACTGCCTAAACCCGAGGTAGAAAATCTGAAAGTCTGTCCTCATGGCGGACCAAATTGGGCTGAGCTTGAGGCTATGGGGCTTACTCCCGAGGAAGTTATTGATTTCAGTGTTAACTCCAACCCGTTCCCACCCCCATCAGGGATAAGGGAGATTTTTGATACCATTGTCATTGACCGTTACCCTGATTCTGAGTCAACCGAGCTTAAACATTGCCTCTCAGAAAAACTGGGGGTAGCTCCAGATAATATCCTGGCCGGAAGCGGCTCCATGGAACTTATCCGGCTCATCGCTATCACTTACTTTGGACATGGCGATTCAGTATTAATCCTTAAACCAACCTTTGGTGAATATGAAGTTGCCTGCCAGGTGGTCGGTGCCAAGATTCTAAAGCAATGGGGGAAGGCTGAAGACTACTTTGCCTTGAGGATGGAGGAGACGGTAAGCATCATCAGGCGACGACGCCTCAGAGGGATTTTTATCTGTAATCCCAATAACCCCACTGGTCAATACCTTTCTCAGCCACAGGTTGAGATGGTTTTAGATTCCAGCAGAGATAGTTTGCTCATCCTGGATGAGGCATACATCGCTTTTACTGAGGGAAGCTGGCCTTCTACCGACCTGATTTCCCGAGGCAATGTGATTATTCTGCGTTCTATGACTAAGGACTATGCTTTAGCTGGACTGCGTTTGGGCTACGCCATCGCCAGTCAGGAGATTATCCAGAATCTACGCAAGGTCTGTCCCCCGTGGAATGTCAATGTAGTGGCTCAAAAGGCAGGGGTTATCGCTCTAAAGGATACCGATTACCTCAAGCGGTGTGAGTCAAAGATTAGGCAGGCAAAGCAGTTCCTAATCGACGAGCTTTGCCGGCTTGGCTTCACTTTAGTTCCATCAAAGACAAATTTCTTCCTGGTAGGAGTAGCCAATGCCAAAGCTTTTCGCACCGCCTTGCTCAGACATGGTATGCTGGTTCGTGATTGCACTTCTTTTGGCTTGCCCGAGTATATCCGTATTGCGCCGCGGACCATGCCTGAGTGCCAGAAGCTCATCGCTACCTTGAAAGCGTTGAAGCGTGAGGGAGAACTAGATACCAGTATTAGTTGACAAATTCTGAATTATTTGATAAGCTATATTGACTCTTTAATAAGAGCGCTTGTCGGTGCTTTGAAATAGAAGCTTAAAAGGGAAACCCGTGAAAGTCGGGTGCGGTCCCGCCGCTGTGATTAGGGACGAAACTTGAGACAGTGCCACTGTTTTGCTTGAGCGAAATGGGAAGGCGTCAAGGAGTAGGGTGATCTAAGAGCCAGAAGACCTGCCAACAAGATTAAGAGCCTCGGGAGAAAGGGCAGAGGGAGATGGCAAATCCCTAAGCCGAGTTTGGTTTAGGGATTTTTTCTATTATTGGATGAAAATCCCTAAGCTAAATCTAGTTTAGGGATTTTTTGTATTTATTGGAGGGGTAACTTATGAAAGCGGCTATCTTGAAAGCCCCCGGGCGCCTGATGCTAGACGAAGTGGCAATGCCACTATGCCCAGATGGCGGTCTTGTTGTGAAAACTCAGGCATGTTCCATCTGCAGTACCGATGTAAAGATGTTCCAGCGCGGTCACCGGGATGTGCACTACCCACGCATACTGGGGCATGAAGTCACCGGGGTGGTGGTTGAGAGCCGCACCACGGGTGACATGTTCCAAGCCGGCGACCGGGTACAGATTTTCCCCGGCATATGCTGTGGTCGCTGCCCAGCCTGTCGGCAGGGTATCGACAACCAGTGTGAGCATATCGGCATTATTGGTTTTAGTCATGACGGCGGTTTTGCCGAGTTCCTGGTAGTGCCGCCGCAGAGTGTTGCTGGTGGCGGAGTGAACCTTATACCAGGGGGAGTTAGCTATGAAGAGGCAGCCTTGACCGAGCCGTTAGCCAGTTGCCTAAATGGACAGCAACTAGCCGGTGTCACTGAGGGTGATACCGTGCTCATCTTAGGCGCCGGCCCAATAGGTCTGCTTCATGCCATGCTGGCGCGGGTCAGGGGAGCCTCACGAGTACTGGTTGCTGAACGCTTACCGGCTCGCCTTTCAATGGCCGGGCTGGCAGACATTGACCGAAAGATTGACATAAATGGGGAGAGCACTGAGGCAGTAGTTCAGGAGGAGACCGGAGGCCGGGGGGTTGATGTCATCCTCATCGCCTGTTCCGAGGTTATGGTCTCTTCCTTACCAGAGCTTTTAGCACCCCGGGGACGGCTCTGTCTCTTTTCAGGATTACCCCCAGAGACGGCTCAAATTCCTCTCGATATAAATCTAATTCACTATAGGGAACTCACCATCGTTGGTGCTTACGGCTCTACTGCTGCCCAGAACTCGGCGGCGCTCAGACTGATAGCTTCGGGCAAGGTGCCGGTTGCCTGGCTTATCACAAAGCGGCTATCACTGGGTGAGATACAGGAGGGCATGGAGTATGTGGCAAATCGGGAAGGACTGAAAGCCATCATCACATTCTTTTGAAATAAGGAGGCTGGGCTATGAATTAGTGATAATGATATAGAAAAGAAGCCGGGATGTTCAATAACCAAATAAAAGGGGAGGCTAAAATGTTTGATGACAAGTTAAAGACTTTTGGCACTAGGATTGCTGCTCTCATCGCTGGAAAAGACCTTGCCCGTGACGAGGCGAAGGACATGTTTCGCCAAGTGCTCTTAAATGAGCAGCCAGATTTGCAGCAAGGGGCTTTCCTGGTAGCACTAACCGCCAAGGGGGAGACGGCTGAGGAGATCGCCGGCGCCTGGGAGGCAATCTATGAACTTGATACGGAAAAGGTTTCACCGATAGTGCCCGGACCTTTGGTTGAAAACTGCGGCACCGGTATGGATTCGTTCAAGACTTTTAACATCAGCACTGCCGCTGCCATCGTTGCCGCTGCTGGCGGCATCTACCTCGCCAAGCATGGCGCCAGAGCGCTTACCTCTACCTGCGGTGCAATTGACATCCTGGAAGCGGTAGGGGTTGATGTTGAGTGTGACCTTGACATTGTTAAGCAGAGTATTGAAAAAGTGGGGATTGGTATCTTCAATGGCATGAGTCCCAAAGTCCATCCCCAGGCGCTGTTCCGGATTCTGTCCCAGATCCACTTTGGCACCACCCTGAATATCGCCGGCTCTCTGGCCAATCCAGCCCTGCCCCACTACGGTGTAAGAGGCGTATACTCCAAAGACTTGGTCGAGCCAGTGGCTCGAGCGATGAGGGAAATCGGCTATATAAAAGCCATGGTGGTTCACGGTGGTAACGGGGACGGAATGAAAGGCATGGATGAAATCTCCACCTTGGGGGAGACAGTTATCGCTGAACTGAGTGACAGCGGGGAGATTACGACCTACACTATTAGGCCGGAAGACTTCAGCATTCAACGCTCCAGCGAGCATGCCATTCGTCCCTTCGCCGACCGGAACGAGGAAGCATTAGAATTCCTGAGAATATTAACCGGTTACGACCGGGGCCCAAGGCATGAAATTACCTGCCTTAATGCTGCTCCCATTTTTTACCTGATGGGACAGACTAAAGGTCTGAGGGAAGGCTTTATCCTGGCGCAAGAGATAATCCAGTCAGGTCAGGCTATCACCAAGCTGAGGGAATGGGTAACAGCTCAAAATTCTGACCCCGAGGGTGGACTGAGGAAACTGGACTGCCTGCTGGAAGAAATTGACGCACGCAGGCAGGATATGAGAGGTGTAGAGATGTAGGGCTATTGTCTGATATAATGGAGAACTAGATAGTGATATTTGAACGATACAAGATTATGAAGGAGGAACAGGATGTCGGAACTTCTGTCCAATACAATCGGAATGATAAAACCTCTGGATAAAGAGGTAATGGCTCAGGCTCAAGCACGGCAGGACATGTTGACCAAACCGCAGGGCAGCCTGGGTAGGCTGGAGGAATTATCTATTCAACTGGCTGGTATTCAAGGTAAGCCTATACCTCAAATCAGGCACAAAGCCATTATTACTATGGCTGGTGACCATGGGGTGGTGGCAGAGAAGGTCGGTAACTGGCCGCAGGAGGTTACCGCTCAGATGGTTTATAATTTCCTCGGTGGTGGAGCCGGGATAAATGTGATTGCCCGCCAGGTTGGTGTCAGAATTATTGTGGTTGATATGGGGGTGGCATCCGAACTGGCGCCCAACCCTCATTTGTTATCCAGAAAGGTTGCCCCCGGCACCCGGAATATAGCTATTGGTGCGGCGATGACTGAGGAGCAGGCAGTAACAGCGATAGAGACTGGGATTGAAATAGTAAAGGACGAGGTGGCTAAGGGTCTGGATATAGTCGGCACTGGCGATATGGGCATCGGTAATACCACCCCCAGTGCCGCTATCTGTGCCGTTTTCACTGGAAAACCAGTGGCTGAGGTGACTGGTAGAGGCACTGGCATAACTGATGAACAATTGACGCATAAGGTGGAAGTAATAACTAGGGCTCTGGCGGTAAATCACCCTGACCCTAAACAGCCTTTAACCGTACTAGCCAAGATAGGTGGCTTCGAGATTGGCGGCTTAGCTGGGGTAATGCTGGGAGCGGCGGCTCACCGCATCCCGGTAGTTATTGATGGCTTTATCTCAGGGGCAGCCGCCCTCATTGCTACTGCGCTAGCACCAGGATTAAAGGACTTCTTTATTGCGGCTCATGTTTCGGCTGAGGCTGGTCACAAATTATTGCTCAGGCATCTGGGGCTTAATCCCTTGCTGGATTTGGATATGCGTTTAGGTGAGGGCACTGGTGCCGCACTGGGAATATTTCTGGCTGAGTCTGCCGCCAGGGTTCTGGCGGAAATGTCTACCTTCGCTGAGGCTGAGGTA
>CAZQRE010000026.1:0-9902 GCA_964595695.1 uncultured Dehalococcoidales bacterium | reverse complement strand
AAAAGGCTGAGCCTTGGTGGTAACCAAGGGGTAGTTATGGCAGCTAAAACATTGATGATTCAAGGCACTGCTTCTATGGTGGGTAAGAGCATACTGGTTACCGCTCTGTGCCGCATCTTCAGACAGGATGGATTTAGGGTGGCTCCGTTTAAAGCCCAGAATATGACACGGAACTCATTTGTGATTGAGAGCGGGGGGGAAATGGGGGGAGCCCAGGTGGTGCAAGCCGAGGCAGCCGGTATAGAGCCAAGCGTTGATATGAACCCGATACTGATAAAACCAGAGACAGGTAATAAGGCTCAGGTGCTGGTATTGGGCAAGCCAGCTATGACCTTAACCGCCGGAGAATATGGTCAGCACGCTGGTGAACTCCTTTTTGTCGTTGAAAAATCACTAGCCCGCCTGTGTTCGGCATATGACATCATAGTTATTGAGGGGGCAGGCAGTCCGGTGGAGATAAATATTAAGCAGAATGAAATCGTTAATATGCGTATAGCCAGATTAGCCAAAGCGCCGGTTTTGCTGGTAGGTGATATTGACAAAGGGGGTGTCTTTGCCTCTCTGATTGGCACCTTAACCCTTCTCGATGAGGTGGAGAGAAATAGTATCAAAGGTCTGGTTATTAACAAGTTCAGGGGTGACATTGCCTTACTTCAACCTGGGCTAGACTACCTGGAAAGCTATACTTCAAAGCCGGTCATTGGTGTTATACCCTATTACCAGCATATTCTAATCCCTGAGGAAGATTCTGTATCAGAGGATAACGAGGGATTTTCTTGGCTATCATTACCGGATAGGCAACAGCAGTATGACCGGCTGGCAGATATTATTCGTCATAGCCTTAACCTGAAACTGGTTTATCAAATATTGGGCGGTAGCTGTGAATTCTCAACCTGAACCCCACATCCTTTTTACCAGAGATGAGATAGAAACCACAGTCAAAAAGCTGGCGGGTGAAATCAGCCAGGATTATGATGGTAAGCACCCCCTTCTAATAGGGGTTCTTAAGGGTTCGTTTATGTTTATGGCTGACCTCATCCGGCATCTTGATTTCCCTCTGGAAGTAGAGTTTATCACCCTATCCAGCTATGGTCGGGGTAGGAGCACTCCTGGGGGAATCAAGGTTGTGCAGGGGCTTCGTTCTAAAGTCAGGAGCCGGGATGTAATCATTATTGAGGACATTGTGGATACCGGACTTACTATCGCTTTCTTGCTGGATTATCTAATGAAGAAGAAGCCAGCCTCGTTGAAGCTTTGTGCTCTGACCGACAAGCCTTCTCGGCGGCAGGTTCCGGTTAATATTGATTATCTAGGTTTTACTGTTCCCAATAAGTTTATAGTCGGCTATGGCATAGATTGGGATGAAAAGTTTCGCTACCTGCCTCATATATGCTTTGTTGAGGTTGAGGATTAGTGTCATCCAAACAGGCTCTCTTAATCTTGGTAGAACTGTTCATTAAAATAGCTTATCTAATAACGTCGGAGAAACATTCTAAAGACTACAAGGGCTATTAGTGCGATGCCGCCCGAAATACCGCCGATGAGCCACCAGTTGGTGGTAGAGCTTGGTGGGGGTGGTGGTGTTGGGGGTGCTTCTTCGTTTAGGGTCACGGTTATGGTTGGTGAGGTGCCGGCGCCGGCAACGTTGGTGGTGGAAACCACTATTGTATTTTCCCCATCCACCAAGTCGACAGTCTCGCTGAACTCGCCATCGGTCAAGGTTATCGTGCTGGCGTTACCGTTAAGCGTCAGGGTGGCTTCAGTAACCTCTGGTATGGCATCTATGGTCCCTTCAACGGTTATCGTTGTTGCTTGAAAGATAGTGCCATCCAGGGGTGAAGTGATGTCAACAACTGGCTTGGAGCCGCGGGTTACCGTGATGGAATCTGAGTCAGTGCCCATAAGATTGGATACAGAAACTGTTAAGATATTATCGCCTATAACAAGGCTAACTTCTTCGCTAAAGGCCCCATCGCTCACAGTTATCGTCTTTGACACACCATTGACCGTTAGTGTAGCTTCATCAAGCACCGGTGTGGCAACTACCGTGCCCTCGACAGTGGTTGTGCTATCTGTTGTCAGATATCCGTCTTGAGGTGAGTCAATGGATACGGTGGGTGGCAGAGAACCTTCAACGACAGTCAAGGTAGCAGTATCATTCTTGCCACTATAGGTACCGGTTACCGTCCACGTCCCGATGTTCTCTGAGGTATAGCTATTTGCTGCCCAGCTTCCGCCGGCACCAGCCACTATTTCGAAGGTGGTGTCACTGGTGACGTTGCCCAGGCTATTATCGTGCTGGTCGAAGGCTTCAGCGGTATAAGTCTGGGAGGCACCAGCGGCGATGGTAGCCGTGTCCGGCGAGATTACTATGTGGTCAAGAGAACCTTCAACGACAGTCAAGGTAGCAGTATCATTCTTGCCACTATAGGTACCGGTTACCGTCCACGTCCCGATGTTCTCTGAGGTATAGCTATTTGCTGCCCAGCTTCCGCCGGCACCAGCCACTATTTCGAAGGTGGTGTCACTGGTGACGTTGCCCAGGCTATTATCGTGCTGGTCGAAGGCTTCAGCGGTATAAGTCTGGGAGGCACCAGCGGCGATGGTAGCCGTGTCCGGCGAGATTACTATATGGTCAAGAGGACCAGCAGTGACATCAAAGCTGTTACTCGTTCCTGATTTGTCGGCGCCGGTGGTAGCGATGGTCACCCCAGTTTGCGCTTTGGTGATGGTTACAGTGCCGGTCCATACTCCATTAGTGAAACTGCCTGTAGAGGCGGGGTTGATGGTGTTAGTAGTATCACTTAAGGTGTTTGTTCCTGTATAGCTGGTGACTGTATTCCCAGATTGGTCTTTAGCAGTAATGGTTATGCTAAAGGTTACCCCTGCTGTCTGAGGACTGCTGATGGTATCAAAGGTGAAATGGTCTAAGGGGGCGAGTGTGAAATCCACGGTAGTGCTATCTTGGGCTACAACAGGAGTGTAAGGCGGTGCCTCAGCTGTTACTGTAGCTGTCTCAGCTGTAGCTGACGAGGTTAAAGTGGCGGTGGCTTTGCCATTAATTGTTTCCTTGGTCACTTGAAGACTACCAATGCTGCCTTTATCGGTAGTGAAGATAATTTGTGTACCATCAGGGATATGACCTAAAGCTGAGGTGTCTTCACCATTAGAATTTACGGTCATATCAGAGGTAATGGTAGAAGTTGATGAGCCATTAGCCACGATGCTGGCTGGGTTTGCACTCACCCCCAGAACAATCCACGGGTCATAGTCAACATTGGCAGAAACCTTATCGCCACTGCCCGGGCTTGTGCTAGGCCCATCATTAGCCCCCCACCAGTTGTTTTTGGCATCAACGGAAGTGCCGGTGTTCTCAACACCGTAACTGGTATTGTCGTAGATATTGTTGAAGTTTATTGTGTTGCCGCTGCTTCCGTCTAGATAGATTCCGGACCCATTGTTCCCGCTTACGGTATTTCCAGTCAGCGTGTTATTGTTGCTAGAGTCGAGATAGATTCCATGGGTATTTGAGGTAGCAATGTTGTTGGTCAATGTGTTGCCGCTGCTTCCGTCTAGATAGATTCCACGGTTGCCGTTCCGAGCTTCGAATCCCCGTAACTCGCACCCGTCCACTTCTAAGGTAATGGCGTTGCCACTGCCACCCGCATCCACAACAACATTGCTCGGCTGATTGACGTCACCGGTGAGAGTAAGTTGCTTGTTTACCACAACACGCTCGGTATATGTCCCAGCAGCCACAAGAATGGTATCGGTGGCGTTGGCTGTGGCAACCGCATGCCCGATTGTTTGGAAGGCATCATTGGGGGCTGTGCCGGTGTAGGAATCACTCCCGGTAGTAGCATTCACATACCATGTATTTCCCTGTGCCGTGGCTGGCATTGCCATCGCCAGGCTAAAGCTAAGCACCAGCACCAAAGCAAATAAAGCGGGCAGAAATTTCTTCACTATGTTAGTCATGGTCTTACCAAAAGTACTGCATCAAGATGCCAGCCTGAGATTTAATCAGGCTGTTTGCGGGCTTTAGGCTAAACTAGGAACATTATATCCCTGTCATTCCCCCATTTGTCAACATAATGTCCTCGTCTATCATTTTGTGATGTCAGTGACCAATGCAGAGCTACGTGGAGGGTGATAGAGAAGTGTGGAATTGGAAAAGCTGGTTTGAGGCGGTAGAGTTGATTCAAGTCATATTGCCAGAAAATAGGGCATGCCTGAGTGTTGCGCTAAGCCCAGCAACATAGTAAACTGGGGACACACATCTGCCTGCCATATGTATTTTAGAGGAATAGAGCTAATGAAACCGGCTCTCTTAATCTCGGTAGCTAAAGGGGAACTTCCCGCCGACCTTATCTTGGCTAATGCCAGGGTAGTTAATGTCTTTACCGGCGAGATAGAGCCAGGCAATGTAGCTATTTGTGGGGATAGAATTGCTGGGGTAGGGGATTATCACCAGGCTAATCAGGTGCTGGACTTAACCGGCAAATATCTCGCTCCCGGTTTTATCAATGGGCATACTCACATAGAAAGCTCTATGCTTGATATTGGTCAGTATGCCCGGGCAGTGGTGCCACGAGGCACTCTGGCTCTGGTTACCGACCTTCACGAAATAGCCAATGTTTGTGGGCTAGAGGGTATGAGGTATGTGCTGAACTGCGCCCGTCGCTTACCCCTGGAGCTTTTTTTAATGGCTCCTTCCTGTGTGCCAGCTACCCCTCTGGAGACCTCAGGAGCCACCCTTGAGCCTGAGGCTCTCCGTCAGGTTCTCAGATGGAAAGGCTGTATCGGGCTGGGCGAGGTAATGAATTTCCCCGGTGTGCTTGGCGGTGATAGCAGTGTGCTGAGTAAAATTAGCCTGGCCACGGGAAGGATTATTGATGGCCATGCCCCAGGTGTTCGTGGTAAAGACCTCAGTGCCTACATTGCTGCTGGCATACTTTCTGACCACGAGTCTGTTTCTCTGGAGGAGGCTAGAGACAAGCTGAGGCAGGGCATGTTGGTCATGATTAGAGAGGGTTCTTCAGAGAAAAACTTAGATGCCTTACTACCTCTGGTGACGGATAAAACCTATAAAAGGTGTATGTTTGTAGTTGATGACCGTAGTTGTGTTGACCTGCTCAGGGATGGTGATATTGATGCCGTGGTGCGTAAGGCAATAAAGCGTGGACTTGACCCGGTGCGGGCGATTCAGATGGCTACCATCAATACCGCTGAGTATTTCAGGCTGGACCGGCTCGGGGCAGTAGCCCCCGGCTACTTGGCTAATCTAGTCGTGATTAGTGAATTATCCAGCCTGCAAATAGATATGGTCTTTTACCGAGGTCGCCTGGTAGCCAGGGAGGGAAAAGCATTATTCCCATCATATCAAGTCGGCAGAAAAGGACTAACCAGCACCGTAAATATTAAGCCATTCGATATAGAGGCATTAAGGCTCCCGGCTTCAGGAGAAACTGAGCTGGTTATTGAGGTTGTCCCCGGTCAGATAATTACCAGGAAAAGGCTGGAAAAGGTTAAGGTTACCAATGGTGTTATTGGGCAAGATACTATTAGGGATATTCTGAAGCTGGTGGTGGTGGAGAGGCATAAGGCTACGGGCAATATCGGCTTGGGGCTGGTCAAGGGATTTGGCTTGAAGAGAGGGGCTCTGGCTTCGTCTATTGCCCATGATTCTCACAATATTATTGCCGTCGGGACTGATGATGAAGACATATTTACTGCCATTAAAGAAATTGAGAGGCTTGAGGGCGGTCTGGTAATTGTTGCTCAGGGCAAGGTATTAGCCAGTTTAGCCTTGCCTATCGCTGGATTATTGTCTGATGAACCGTTAGAGGTAGTAGTGACTAGATTGGAGGAGCTTGAGCGACTAGCCAAGGACTTAGGCACCACCCTGCCCTCGCCCTTTTCAACCCTTTCCTTTTTGGCTCTACCCGTAATCCCTGAACTCAGGCTAACCGACCTCGGGCTGGTAGATGTAAACGAGTTTAAATTGATTAAGCAAAAACATCAAACTTAGGTAATTGTGGCTGTAGGCTGGTCTCCAATAATCAAAGGGAGAAAACAATATGCATATCAGCAGAGGAGAAGTTATCTTCGAGAACCGACATGATGCCGGTAGACAGCTAGCCGCCGAGCTGAGCGAGTATAATGACCAGCCCGTTGTCGTGCTTGCCATCCCTAACGGAGGAGTACCGGTAGCGCTGGAGGTAGCCGGTGCCCTTAAAGCTGACCTCGACCTGGTTATTTGCCGTAAAATCCCCCTACCGCTTACCCCTGAAGCTGGTTTCGGTGCCTGCGCTGACGATGGAACAATTATCCTTAATGAAGAAATAGCAAAAAGGGTGGGCTTGAGCCGCCAACAGATAGAGTATGAGGCAACCAAGGTAAGGGCTGAGATTAAACGACGGAGCATACTTTACAAAGGGGACCGTCCACTGGTTACAGTAACTGGCAGGACAGTGATAATTATAGACGATGGACTGGCTTCAGGCATCACCATGAGGGCAGCGGTGGAATCAGTCCGTCATCGTCGACCGAGGGAAATAGTGGTCGCTGTACCCTGTGCTTCGGCACTGGCCGTGAAGCAATTAGAAAGGGTTGCCGACAAAGTAGTAACCTGCACTACGGGGTTCATGCCGAGATTTGCTGTAGCTGATTTTTATCGCTATTGGTATGACCTCACTGATGATGAAGTACTCCGATACCTCAGACAATGGCGGACGCGGCACCTCCACTAAAATTAAGCCACTTGTCTACTTCTTCTTTACTGGATACCTGATGATGGTCTTGACCACTTTGGCGTCAGGCGTGGTGAGGTATTCTTCTTCGTGCATGCCAGCTATCTTGTAGCCATTTTCTTCAATGAACTTATGCAGGCGCTCAACACTGGGTTGCTCCTGGTCATAAGCTCCGAGATGGAGAATCTGGGCAACGGTGCCATACTCCCAGGTCTCAATCTTGACCTCAGTGCCAGCTACCTTCTGGGGTAGGGAGGTGGTGTCCTCAGGAATAGGCAGACCAATAATGTGAGTCCATTCATCCATAGGGACAAGGTGAGCATCAGGGTAGCGGGCACGGAGTCCAGTGACCTTGAAGGTAGGCAACCCCTTCTTCTTGAGGTCAAACTTTAGCGTGTAAACTGAGCCATAGAGAGCCGGCATAAATTCAGGGAAGACCTTATCCGGGGCGCCCTTGCCACGGACTACCACCATCTTTTGTGGTGGCATCTCCAGGACTTAAGGCTCTGTCTTGGATGATTTTCGTGGCATCATATGACTACCTCTTATTATGACTGGAAGGTCTCTATTAGCCTCTCTATTTCGGATAAAGTTATCTCAAGGGCTATTGTTACCCACGAATCAGTAACACTCACCTCTATCTTGCCTAGTAGCTCTTTTATTTCAGGGACTTGGAGCATGCCCCTGAAGAGGCTTATGGCACCGCTGAGTGTGTCCTTAGCATCTTGTGCCGAATCCGTGCTTAGGAAATGCGGGTTTATTTGGATGGTTATAGTCTCTGCCCTTTTGTTGATAGCGAAGCCAACTATATCGATATCCGCAAAAGGGTCTAGGGATATTGGAATTTCACCTGGAACAAGTCCTTCAGTTAATGCCTCTCGGGCTTCTTCAGGGACTTCAAAGGCAAATTTGATTAGGGCGTCGCCGAGCCGATTATATGCATCAAGTATTATGCCGCCAACCTGTTCCCGGTCACCCTTACTGACATCGATGGCATCCTTGACTGCTTCCATAGTGCCGAGAAGAAGCACCCTATTGGTTAAGAAAGCAATTCCAAATTCCTCCCCTTCGTCTGTATACAACCTATAGCCTTTATAGTCGCTGGTAGTGAATTCCTCCCCTGTTTGCTGTTCAATATTGTTAATGAATTGTGTCTCGTTGAAGGTTCCCTCAACAATTACTCCCAGATAACCTGCTTGCGTTAGTGTGGCTATGTCAGCGAATATTACAACCTCAGAAAAATCGCGAAGGTCAATACCTGTTTCCTCAACAAGTTCATCCAGTGCCTCCTCAATCGTTTGAGGTTGTCCCGCTTCCTTTTCGGCTTCATCGTAGGCATCTCTTAAATCCCGGTCATTTATGATTTTGCTTATTTGTATATTAGCAATCAGATTGGCATCTTGGGGTACAAGTTCTATGGCAGTTAGCCCTGGTGCCTCACACCCTACTACAATTGCTGACATAAAAACCAAGACCAAGAGCCAGGAAAACAACTTTTGTAGATGCATTGGCTTCACCTCCCGCTTCCCGTTTATTTAGCCCAGTATATCACACAGGTAAGTTCTGTCAATAAAAATGAGGGACAAGATTATTTGTATACCTCACCCCCTTAATCCCCCTCTCCATGAAATAATATGAATATCTTCCTATTATGAGGGGGAGGATTTTAAAAAGAGGGGCTTCGCCCCTCTTAGACGCCCCTATTTACCCTTCTGCTCCTGTATCATCCTCTCCCCATATTCAAGGAGGATTTTGGTTCGCTCTGGAGATACCTTCTTTGATTCCAGGTAGGCTTTCAGGGCGTCAAGGGGGGTTAATTCTTCGGCCGTCCATTTCCCCAATCTGAGGCGGGTCTCCCGCTTTATATCCTTGGCAATAGTAAAGTAGTGAGCCTCTTTTACTGCATCCCTGATGTCATTATCTCTAAGCTGACCCTCAAACTGAGCTGGCAGGCTAATGTTTAGCCGCATTATGGCATCCCTCACCTTATCCTCTTGCTCACCAATAGCCCTGAGCACGGTTGATGTCGGGTCGGTGTCCTGCGGCTCAACATTGATGTTAATGGTGACAAAGCGGCGCCCGGTTACCGGGTGGAAGTCAAAGTAGACCTGCCTTTTACCTGTTTCCAAATTAGGCTCAATTTCTACTACATAGAACCCTTTTTCATCCTCTTCCTCACTAAAATCCAGACACTCCAGGCTACCGGGATAAACCACCGGAGGGCTGTCACATAAGACCTGGTGCTTGTGAATGTGACCTAAGGCGATGTAATCAAAGGCAGGATGGGCAACATTACTTACCAGCAATACATGCTCCTGTCCTATGGTCATTAACCTCTCTGAGCCTAGTTTGGCTCCAGAGACCCAGACATGAGCGGCTAATATGGAAGGTAATGCCGGGTCGAGCTTCTGAGCCAGGTCACTAATTTTAAGTGTTAATACCTGCTGTAATCTCTGATTAATCTGCTCAAAGTTAAGATTTTTAGCTTCCTCTTTGCTCAACAAGACACTGCGTCTCAGCCAGGGTAAGGAGGCTATTTGAACCGTGCCGCTGTTAATCGGGATGCGGTAAATTTCGGGACGGTTAGAGACATAAACATTTTTCACCGCCAGCGTATCAAAGATTTCGGTGGTGGTAGCCCTGCCTATAGCGTTGGGCAAGTCGTGATTACCGATGAGGAGGAAGACGGGGATACTGCTGGTGGACAACCGGTTTATGCGCTTGGCAAACTCCCGCTGCTGGGTCTGGCTCGGCTCACGACTCTTATAGGCATCGCCGCAGAAGAGGACAAGGTCTACCTTGTTTTCCAGGGCATAGTCTACAACCTGGTCAAGGGCAGATAGAAAATCAAGGAAGCGTGACGATAACCCCGTATCTGGGTCAATACGCCCATAGCTTTCAACACCGAGGTGAAGGTCGGCAAAGTGGAGGATTTTCATTAGGTAATCCTATCCCCTTTTGTTCCCGTTAGAGTTCCTAACGGCGTTTATCCCTCTTTTTCTTAATACAGACCGTTTACCAACTCAAACTGTCATTGTGAGCCGAAGCCCTGAGCCAAAGCGAAGGGGCAGCGAAGCAATCTTACTATTGCTTTTGGCGAAGCCCCCGCTAAAACTCCTGATGTCGCTGGAAAGTTACCCTTCTTCCCTT
>CAZQRE010000025.1:0-10619 GCA_964595695.1 uncultured Dehalococcoidales bacterium | reverse complement strand
TATGTCCTCCACCCCAGTCTTAATCGCGCCATAGACAATAGTTACTGTGCGCGGGGCAATACCTAAAATTCTCATCTTGCCAAGGTCGCTTAGCACCGGAATTCTGAAGGGCAGAGTCCCCCTTAAACCTGTTCCCCTCTTGTTTGAAGGAGAGGGGGGATAGGAGGGGTGAGGTTGACATAATAATCAACCTGAAACTTGCAACTGATACTTCTCCAGGATGGAATTGGGAAAGTTAGCATTGCTGGACACATGCTGGACTTCATCCAGTTCCTCCAGCCTATCCAGCAGCTTCAGCGTTTGCAGGGCGGTCTTTTCTTCAAGCTCAACCATAGTCCTGGGCACCATAGATAGCCCAGCCGAGGCTATGGGTAGGTTTTTCGGCTCCAGTGCTCCCCTGACTGTCTCAAGCTCCTCTGGCTTGGTATAAATCTCCACAAAATTATTCTCTACCTTAACATCCTCAGCACCGGCATCAATTGCATATAGGGCTAATTCCTCGGTATCTGAATCACCAGTCTCTACTGAAATCAATCCTTTTGATTCAAAAAGCCAGGCAACACAGCCATTTGTCCCCAGGCTACCACCGTGACGGGAAAATATATTGCGAACATCCTGCACGGTTCGATTGCGGTTATCACTTAGCGCCTGCACCAGAATAGCTGCCCCACCCGGTCCATAACCCTCAAGAACCATCTCTACCAGGGTGGCTCCCTCTATCTCACCGCTACCCCGCTTAATGGCTCTTTCTATATTATCCAGTGGCATATTACTATCACGAGCTCTCTGTATAGCTAACCGCAGCCGAAAGTTTGACTCAGGGTTACTACCTCCCTGGCGCGCGGCAACAATAATCTCACGGGTAAGCTTGGTGAAAAGCTGACCCCGCTTGGCGTCAGTCACCCCCTTCTGATGCTTAATTGAAGACCATTTAGAATGTCCTGACATTTCTATCTCCTTAGCCTCAAATCAAAACCCTTTCTTAATTCTACCACCTCACCTCGGTATGGTCAAAAGGCTGTGCTCGTTCAGTATCTTAGTGACACATAACTTCCTTCCTTGTCATTGCGAGGAGCGATAGCGACGAAGCAATCTCTAAGGGATTGCCACGCCTACGGCTCGCAATGACACAAAGAACTGCTAGGGCTTGTCCCAAACTTAAAGCGGAAGATAATCCCACACTTTGAAGTGCCACCTATCTATCTGAACTAGAACAAAGGCAGACATTATCGGTGCCTCTCTTGACCCACATCGGAAAAGTTCCTATAGTTAGTGTAGAATGCTCACCAAAACTTAAAACAGGGGGCTGAAAATGGCGGTCAAGGTAGTGAACAAGGAAACGGGGGAGACTATCTCAGGCAAGCTGGCAATACTAAAAGAGGGAGAAGTCATCTTATATTCTGGTTCCATGCCCGACAAAAAGGGTGGTCTTAGGGGATGCGGCAAGAAGCAAGTATTTGCCGCTGATAGCGTAAGTGTAAGTGCCGACGACCCAGCCAGGGAAATAAAAAGCTCGTAGATTAAATGGTCGGGAAAGTAACTAAGACAACGCCGCTGACCTAGACTGAGACCAGGAGCTCCTGCCTAACAACCGCTCCCCGCGTGGGAGGAAAATCCGAACTTCTTTCACTATTTCTATTATCATAAACCTGGCAAATGTTAAAAAGGGAGGCACCTTTACGTCCCAAGCTACTATTCCACAATGCCCAATTTTCGCAAACGGGAACGGATAGCGCTTTGCTGCCTTTGAAACATCTCCGATAGTAGTCGGATATTCAGTCCCTTGCCATGCTCGGCTTTCAAGCGTGTAACTTCATCGTCTGTCCATCTCTCATACGCTCTCGGGTATTGCCGATGAATGGTTTCCAAGTTGTAGGACTTGGAGATGACCTTGCCTTCTTTTTTGGATTCGGGTTCTTTCTTGGGCTCCTCGTATTCAACATATACACTCCAGAAATTTGGAAGAGCATTCTGAACCAAGACTGGAACGATTTTCCTGATTTCCACCTCTGCTATGAACGCATTCAATGCTCTTTCGTCCGCTTCTTGTCTTGCACCCAACCGAACTCGGAAAAAAGTAACTTGACGCATGACCTAGCCTACCTCCCCGCGCTGGATTCGAACTCTGGGTAATTCTACACCTATTGCAATCCTTACGAGATAGCCTTACTTGGTTTCACCGGCGACGAAGGCAACGGCATATTTCCTGGAATGGGAGAGGCTGATAGCGACTCCCTTCAGCCCTAACCTTTTTGCCTCAATTTGGGCTCTACCATAAAGATTGAGCCGAGGTTTACCACTAGGATGGGAGACAGTCTCAATCTCCCTCCAGCTAATGCCTTTCCTCCCGGTTCCAAGAAGCTTCATTACTGCTTCCTTGCTGGCAAAACGGGCAGCTAGTGATGAGGGCTTGTTACGGTATAGCTTTAGCTCCAGGTCAGTATATACCCGACGAAGGAAACTTTCTCCCCAGCGGGCTATAGCCTTTTCAATGCGAGTTATTTCTATTATATCTACTCCAATATAGCGCATTCTCCCGCTCCAATCACTTAACATTTTTAGATTTTTCTATAAAGTTTTATTCCTGTTTAACAAACCTAGCATATTCTCGGTAGCAGTTCACCAACCAGCACATCTACAATACGAGAGGCACCTAAACTGGTTTTCATTACCACCCGCCCCGGGTGCTCATTTACTACTTCACCGATGATAGTAGCCTCAGTTCCATACTGGTTTTGTCTTATCTTAGCCAGGACTTTATCGGCGTCGGCAGAACCAACTACCGCTACCAGTTTACCTTCATTAGCTATATAGAGTGGGTCAAAGCCAAGGAGTTCACAGGCAGCCAGCACTGCTTTATGCACCGGTATTTTTTCCTCTTCTATTCTAATACCGACCTGAGATTGTTCAGCAAAGTCATTGAGTGTAGTTGCCGCTCCTCCCCTGGTTGGGTCGCGCAAGCAGTGAATGTTAGCCGATGCTTCCAGTATCTCAGCCACCATTTTGTTGAGTGGGGCACAATCACTCGGTATCGGCACCTGGAATTTCAATCCTTCACGCTGGCTTAATACGGCTATGCCATGGTTGCCTAGATTGCCACTTAAGATAATCTTGTCTCCAGGTATGGCATTAGCTGCTGATATATCTACCCCTGGGGGCACAATGCCTACGCCAGAGGTATTGATGAACAGCTTATCGGCACTGCCTTGATTTACTACCTTAGTATCACCGGTGACAATCTTTACCCCCGCCTCTTCAGCCGCTTGATAGATAGAACTTACTATCTTTTCCAGTTCATCAATCAAGAAACCCTCTTCAATAATGAAGGACAGGCTCAGGTATAAGGGGATAGCGCCACTCATTGCCAGGTCATTTACCGTCCCGCATACCGCCAGCTTGCCTATATCCCCGCCGGGGAAGAAGATAGGGCTGACTATGAAGCTATCGGTAGTAAAGGCTAAGCGCCCACTAAACTCAAATACCGCCGAATCATCCAGCTTATTCAGTATGGGATTACCAAGAGTTGGGACGAAGCTCTTTTCTATTAAGTCGTGGCTGAGCTTACCGCCGCTGCCATGAGCCAGTAACACTCTATTCTCCATAACTAGCTCCATAATGGTAGTAGGTAGCGCAACTGCCTTCAGCGGATACCATGCACGGACCTACAGGGTGCTCTGGTGTGCAACTACGACGGAAGAGTTTACAATCTAGGGGGGTGCTAACCCCACGCAGGACACTACCACAGAGACAGCCTTTGGCTTCGCTGCTGGGTCCAGGGTTAATGTCAAACTTCCTCTCAGCATCAAACCGCTCATACCTCTTCCTTAGCCTGAGCCCACTTAATGGCACCACTCCTATACCACGCCAGTTAGCCTCACTAACCTCAAAGACTGTGTTTAGAAGCTGAGTAGCTTGCTTATTGCCTTCGGGCTTTACCCCACGGCGGTAGGCTATTTCTACCTTATATTGTTCGGTTTCAATTTGATTTACCAGCATATCAATGCTAAGCAGGATGTCTAGCGGTTCAAATCCAGAAACCACACAAGCGATACCATAGTCATCAGGGATAAACTGATAAGGATATGAACCTATAATGGCACTGACATGCCCGGGGCAAATAATACCATTAAGCCTAACCTCACCCAGGTCAAGGAGTGCCTTCATTATCGGCGGGCACAACTTGTGAAGGCATAGAATATGGTAATTATTTACTCCCTCCTCCTCAGCTTGCAGGATGGAGGCAGCGATGGTAGGTGCTGTCGTCTCGAAGCCAATGCCAATAAAGATTACTGATTTATCCGGGTTATCCCTGGCGATATAGACGGCATCCTGAGCTGAATAAACAATCCTGATGTCACTGCCCTCGGCTTTAGCCAGTTGCAGGCTGGAGTGGCTTCCCGGCACCCTGAGCATATCGCCAAAGGTGATAATAATAACATTGGGCAGGTGTGCCAAGGCAATGGCTTTGTCAAGGTCAATATTGGCGGTAACACATATCGGGCAGCCCGGTCCGGAGAGCATTTCTATCGTCTTGGGCAAAAGTTGACGTATGCCATGCTTGAAGATAGCCACCGTATGCCCACCGCAGAACTCCATTAGCCTTATTGGTTTGGTTGAGCGATGGTGAATCCTGTCTATCAGCCTTTTACCTAGTTCTGAGTCGCGGTATTCACTAACAAACTTCACTTAGCTCCCTTAGCAGCTTGAGCGTCTCCTCAGCCTCTACCGGGTCAATTACATTTATGGCATAGCCGGTGTGCAGTAGCACATAGTCGCCAACCTTGACCTCAGGGGTAAGCTGAATACTAGCCTGGCGGGTTACACCATCTATCTCCACCTCTGCCTGGTGTCCATCTATTGACTTAACTAGGGCGGGAATGGCGAGGCACATATCTGAAACTCCTTAGGTTGTTATTTAAACCCCATCCCCCTTTTATCCCCCTTCCCCTTATCAAGGGGAAGGGGGAGGGTGGTTTTTGAAGAGGCTTCGCCTCTCTTTGACTCTCCTTTAGTATTTTCTCCTTCAAGGGGAAATAATTTTCCGCAGAGAGGCATAGCCTCTCCGCTAGCCCATGGTTACCGCCTAATTAGCCCCTTCAAGCTTCTGTTAATAACTGGCCTCTCTTATATGCTATTGAAGCTGGCAATAACGGCTTGACCTAAAGATATTCCGCCGTCGTTACACGGCACCTGCTTATGGGTAAATACAGTAAGTCCATCGGCTTCAAGTAAGCCAACTGTTTTCCTTAGCAGTAATCGGTTCTGGAAGACCCCACCACTCAGCACTACCTGACTGATGCCAGTTTTATGGGAAATTATTTGACATAACTTATTTGTCATTCGGGCTATGGTATTGTGGAATTTGACTGATATTGTAGCCTTAGCGGTATTACTTTGTAAATCATAGATTATGGCTGAGAACAAATCTTGGAGCTTTAGTAAGCTCAAGCCATCCTGCTCAACTATAGAAAATGGGTAGTAGCCAGTTTCATCTACCTCATCATAGGCAACCATTTCTAGCTCAATAACTGCCTGAGCTTCATATTCTATCTCACCTCTTATCCCTATTAATGCTGATACCGCATCAAAAAGGCGACCGCAACTGGAAGTTAGTGGTGAGTTAATTTTCCTTTCTATTTGTTTTTTAATAATGTCTATCTCTAGACTATCTACCTGTTTTAAGCAGGGCAAGTCTCGTCTTAACCCATCCTCCCCAAATAGTGATAGAAGGTAACCAATGGCAATACGATACGGCTTCTTTATGGCTAGTGCCCCACCAGGTAAGGGCAGATACTCAACATGCCCCATTCTGGTAAATCGCTGATAATCAGCTACCAGAAACTCCCCGCCCCAGATATTGCCGTCAGTGCCATAGCCGGTGCCATCAAAGACTACCCCGATAACCGGGAACTCCAGTCCATTATCTACCATACCACTAACGATATGGGCGTGATGATGTTGTACCGGGACAAGCTTAATATCAGCCGATTCGGAGGCTAATTCCTTGGCGTATTTAGTAGCCAGATAATCAGGGTGCAGGTCGTGAGCAATAATACTTGGTTCAATACGAAATAGCTTTTTGTAAAGACCAATAGTATCCTTAAAGTGTTCCATAGTTTCCATATTTTCCATATCACCAATATGCTGACTTAAGAAGGCATATTCGTCTCTGGTTAAGCAGAAGGTATTCTTGAGTTCAGCGCCACAGCCAAGTATTTGCTGGCTTTTGAAGTTGAGGTGTATGGGGTAGGGGGCATAACCACGAGCCCGCCTGACAAGCTGAGTAATACCTGTTTCAACTATGGTTACGCTGTCATCATAGCGGGCGTGAATATCGCGATTATGAATCAGGAAATAATCGGCAATCCCTGACAGCCTCCTTATTGCCTCATCATTGTCTTTAGCAATCGGCTCTTCACTGAGGTTGCCGCTGGTCATTACCAGGGGCAGTCCTGTCTGTCTAAGTAAAGTATGATGTAAAGGGGTATAGGGAAGCATCACCCCGAGGTATTTTATATTGGGAGCTACTGCCTGAGATATGGAGGAATCGGCTTTCCACTTCATAAGCACGATGGGGCTTTGGGGAGAGGTAAGTAGCTTTTCCTCTTCATCGGATACATAACAATATTTTTTTGCCTCCTCAATAGAAGATACCATTACGGCTAGCGGCTTAAATGGGCGTATTTTTCTGTAGCGCAAGAGGTCAATAGCTACTTTGTTGGTGGCATCACAAGCCAGGAGAAAGCCACCCAGACCCTTGATGGCGACAATTTTTCCTTGGTTTAGAAGCTGGCTGGTGGTGGTGATGACATCAGGACAGGCTACTGGATTACCTTCGGCATCTACCAGTCCCAGTGTCGGACCGCACCTGGGACAGGCATTAGGCTGGGCATGAAAGCGGCGGTCTAACGGGTTATCGTATTCCTTCTGGCATTCGGGGCACATCTGGAAACGATGCATAGTCGTTCTAGGGCGGTCATAGGGGATATCTTTAATTATGGTAAAGCGGGGTCCGCAGTTGGTGCAGTTGGTGAAGGGGTAACGATAGCGCCTATCGTGTGCGGTTAAGATTTCCCTGAGACAGGCCTGGCAGGTAGCAATATCGGGAGAAATGAGCTGATACTTACCCTCCTCAGCGATGCTGTGGTGGATTTCAAAGCTCTTGTAATTTGCCGGCGGGTGATGGGTGATGGTGATGTCCTCAATATGGGCTAGGGGTGGGGCTTGCTCCCGTAACGCGAGCAAGAATTGCTCAATGGCTTCCCCGTCTCCCTCTACCTCAATCTTTACATCCTCTGAGGTGTTACACACCCAGCCCCTGAGGTTATATTTAGTGGCTAGCTGGTAAACAAAGGGTCTGAAACCAACCCCCTGCACCACCCCCCGAACGCTGATATGAACTAAGTCAAGAGTTGATATTTTTACCATTATCTATGAGCCAAGGCAGCTTTTCATCTTCTTTATCTCATCTTGTAACCAGAGGAACCAGTCTTCTAGTCCTTCGCCAGTCTTACACGAGACCTGGAATATCTTAACTTTAGGATTTAGCCCGCTTACTGCTTTATGAAAGGCAGAGATATTAAATTCCAGGTATGGTAGCAGGTCAATCTTGTTTATTAGCACCACATCGGCCTCGGTAAACATTAAGGGGTATTTGTAGGGTTTGTCATCGCCCTCAGGTAGGCTCAGTAGCATTACCCTCTTGTGTTCGCCGAGGGCAAACTCAGCCGGACAAACAAGATTACCTACATTTTCGATAAGCAGTAAATCAATATCTCCAAGGGGCAGATTGTTTAGCGCACTCTCGGTCATGTTGGCGTCAAGGTGGCAGCCTCCAGCAGTATTTATTTGAACTACTTCTACCCCTTGCTTGTGCACCTTATCAGCATCCAGGCTGGAGGCGATATCACCCTCAATGACGGCAATCCTGGTTTTTTGCTTCAGATTGCTTATTGTTTGCAGGATGAGGCTGGTCTTGCCTGCCCCTGGAGATGACATCACATTTATGGTTAGAATACCGTGCTTATCTAGCCGGTCTTGATTCCTCCTGGCTATCCCGTCGTTGGCACTTAAGATGTCCTGTAAGACCTTTATTTCCATTTACTCTACCTCTATGCTATCAACATAGCACTCGCGTCCCGATATTATTTCTATTTTTTGCTCCTGGCAATTGGGGCAAGCCCAGTTAAGATTATTTGGTGAGAAGATTGCAGCGCAGTTACGGCACTTTACCTTAATTGGTGGCTGGTGGAAGCAAAGGCTGGCTTCAGCAGCGATAGTATCCTTACTAAGAAAGTCAAAATAGAATTGGACACAATCGCTAACAACACCTGATAGTTCACCGATAGTGAGGTTGATTTTGGCAACCCTCTTAGCTTGAACCGCATTAGCCTTTTCTAGGGTGATAGATAGAATACCCTGGGTGATACAAAGTTCATGCATGCTATTATGGCATACTCTAGATAATTACAGTAGTCTTATGGCTAGGATTATAGCCTACTTTAGGGGCGCATTCAAGTTAATGCCCCGTTACCTTTTTGAGTCAAACCTTGGGTCATTTATCAGTCGTTTATCAAGGGAAGGTTGAAGGGGCTAAAAAGCGGTAGTCAGTAGCCAGAAGCTAGTAGTCGATAAGGGGCTACTGAACTCAAAAGAAATCATCTTCGCCCTCGTTATGAGAAGAAGGGTGCTAAAGGAGAGGGGGATAAAGGGGATGAGGCTTCGCCCTGAGGGCTCAAGCCCGAAGGGTTGATAAACAATCTTACTTGGAAATTTATCACTGCGATGTTAAAATGGGTGTCAGCAGGCTTGATATTATACGGGTCATTTAGCAACGGGATTAAAAGGGGCGAAGCCATGATAAGAAGATGTTCATATGATAATCCCCTCCCTCTCCCCTTATGAAGGGGAGAGGGATAAAGGGTGAGGGGTTGATAAATAATCTCTATATTGGCACATCAGGCTGGCACTATGACCACTGGCGGCAGAGATTCTATCCCGAAAAGCTGATTAAGGCAGAGTGGCTTGAATTTTATGCCAGTCATTTCACTACGGTTGAACTCAATAATAGCTTTTACCGCCTACCTTCAGAGGCTGCCTTTGCTAACTGGCATGACTCATCACCAGCTAGTTTTACCTTTGCGGTAAAGGTGAGCCGCTTTATCACTCATATTAAGCGGCTGAGAAATACAGAGGAAGCATTGGAGAAGTTTGTCACTAGAGCTAAAATTTTAGGAGAGAAATTGGGTCCACTTTTATATCAGCTTCCGCCTAATATGCACCGCAGTGATGAGGTGTTAGAGTCGTTCCTGTCCATTTTACCCCGGGGAATGAAGCATGTATTTGAATTCCGGCATCAGTCCTGGCTTGAGAACGGGGTCTTTGGAATTTTACATAAGTATAATGCCGGGCTTTGTGTCTTTGATATGCCCTCTCTTAGTTGCCCTCTGGTGGCGACTTCAGATTTTGCCTATATCAGGTTTCATGGTAGCACTGGGCTTTACTTTAGCTGTTACTCTGATGAGGAGTTGGCTGATTGGGCAAAGAGGCTGGCTAATTTAGCCGCTAATTTGAAAGCAGTCTATATTTATTTTAATAATGATGCCGAGGCGTTTGCGGTAAGAAATGCCATAACCCTTCGCCATTACCTGCAAAATGCAGGTTGAAACAGAGTCCCGGAGGGACTTAGAAAGGCGAATCCTGTCTGTTAAAACCTTCTCCTCTCCTATAGGGGAAGCTTGAAGGGGCTTAAAAGCGGTAGCCAGAAGCCAGTAGTTAATAAGGGGCTACTGAATTCAAAAGAAATCATCTTCGCCCTCGTTATGAGAAAAAAGGTGCTAAAGGAGAGTTAAAGAGGGGCGAAGCCTCTCTTACAAAATAAATTCCCCCTCCCTTATCAAGGGAGGGGGATAAAGGGGGTAGGTTGACCAATCATCCTTACAAGCTTCTAGTAGTAGATATAGATGGCACGCTGCTGGGTAAGAAAGGGGCTATCTCGGCGGAAGATAGAGAGGCACTGGCTAGAGCCTGCGACCTGGGTATGCAGGTTTCTTTGTCTACCGGACGAGTGGCTCAAGCCTCTTTGCCGATTATTAACCAGTTATCGCTGGATGGCTGTCATATATTCGCTGATGGTGCTTTAGTAAGTAACCCCAAGCAGGGCGAAGAGGTTTATGTTCAACCAATTAGTAAAGCGGTGGTGAGGCAGGCAGTTGAGTTTGCTCATCTAAATGAAATAGACCTTGAGTTTTATTCTACCACTCACTATTTCGCTGAGCGGGAATCATGGTCAACCGACATCCGCCGCCAGTTCTTTGGCATCGAGCCTACCATCGTAGATTTCACTGACCTCTGGCAGCGGGAGAGAATTATTAAAGGGACTCTGACAGTCTCTTCTCCTGAAGAAAGGGCTAAGGCTAGCAGTTTCTGCCTCCAATTTAAGATTAGCCTTAATTTTTCGGGGACAAAGTCACCGGCTTACCCAGAGGTTGATTTTATCAATGTGCTGGCTCCCGGGGTATCCAAGGGGAAAGCCCTGGAAGCACTAGCTTCACATATGGAAATATCTATGAATGAGATTATGGCAATAGGGGATGGGGCTAATGACATCTCACTTCTTT
>CAZQRE010000024.1:8013-10722 GCA_964595695.1 uncultured Dehalococcoidales bacterium | reverse complement strand
TAGCCGAACCGCGTTGTTTGGATGTATCTAAATCATCCCACATTAGGAAAGCTCCACGAGCAGCATTCGAACCTAATCTTAATTATACACTTCTCAATTTATTCAACCTACTCATCGCCTCATTCTTTTCTCTAATTCCCAGTTTGGTTTTGCGGATTGCTTTAGAGAGAAGCTCAATTGACTGGTCGTAGGTTTTTTTATCAACGGGGTAGGGGATGCCGTCCTTGCCGCCGTGGGCGAAGCTGTAGCGGGCGGGGTCGCGGTAGCTGGGGGCAACTCCATAGACCAGCTCGGAAATCAGGCTCAGGGCGCGGATAGTCTTGGGTCCGACCCCCTTTAGTCCCAGCAACTGTTCAAAGTCGTTTGGCTGGCGGTCATAGGTGTTTAACAGAATCTTGCTCAGACTATCGGGGTGAAGGTCATGGGTGCTCAAGTAATGGTGCGAAGGCAGGTCAAGGCTCTTTAGCCTTTTCAGGTCAGCCAAAATATTCTGCGGCTTCTCATTAGTGGCTATATCGGTGATGGTGGTTCGCGCCGGGTCACTTTCAGTAGCCACCAGGTTCAGCGCCTTTCCCCTTGCCTCAGACAGGATGGCGGAGTGGGGTTCATTGACAAAGTTAGTTACTGTTTCACCCAGCCAGTGATAGCGGCGGGCGTAGCCGGTAGCCTCGTTCATCCCCTGCTGAATAACCGTCCACGAGCCATTGGTGGTAAACAGGAAGGTGTGGTGGTAGAGCTGGTAGCCATCCTGAATAGCGGAGCTATCTACCTTGGCTGACATACGACTGGCATATACCAGTGGTGCCGGGTCCAGTGAAATTGAGTTTCCCCAGCCTTCTATCTCGGATGGAGTCTGCCGTGAAGCCCTGCCCTTGCCGCCGGCAATAAACAAGCCCAGGTCTGTCTCCAACCCTTTGAGCCCTTCCTTGAGAGCACCACACAGGGTAGTGGTAACACCACTTGAGTGCCAGTCATAGCCCAGAACGCAGCCGAAAGCCTGGAACCAGTAGGGGTGTGACAGCCGCCTCAGCATCTCTTCAGAGCCAAAGTCAGCCACGATGGCAATGGTGATTTCTCGTGCCAGCTTGACCATACGGTCAAACAGCCAGGGTGGCACCTTACCGTAGTGAAGTGGCAGATTAGCAATACCGGTTCGGGTAGGGATAGTGGTGGCTGACATGCCCGACCTCAATCAAAGGCTACAGCTATCGCAGCTAGTAGCACTACAACTGGCACAGGAGCTAGCTGTACCAGCTATGGGAGTGGTCAATCCACCATCGCTCTTGGAGAAGGAGGCGAAGACGGAAAATATCCGTTCAGCGCTATTATGGCAACGAGGGCAGGAAGCCCCCTGATTAGCCTGACTTAGGGGACGCAGTAGCTCAAACTTTAAGCCACAGTCAGAGCAAACATACTCATATACCGGCATCTTGTTTCCTCTATGATTAGTTTAATTACTTTCAAGCAGCAAGTCAAGCTGAGGCTAGACAATCTCTCAACCCTCCCACACCACTTTACCGCCAATAACGGTTTCACCGGCACGCAAATATCAACCCGGCGTCATCTAATTTAACAATCAGCCATCTTGTGTACTTGAGCTAAATTGACAAGCGTCCGCAATAAACTTAAAGTGTCTACTGAGTTGTGTGAATATTGCTAACGATGCCCATATTATCTATAGAATCAAGCTATATTGCTCTATACCACTCCGGTGAATTGGAGCGCCGTGCTCGTGCACTTGAAGCTCGATTAACCTCCTGCGATATCTGCCCTAGGGAATGCCATGTCAATCGGCTAGAAAATGAAATGGGTTTTTGCAATTCGGGTCATCTCCCCGTAGTCGCAGCAGTCTGTGCTCATCAGGGGGAAGAACCTGCCATATCAGGAAGCAAGGGGTCAGGTACAGTATTCTTTGGCAATTGTAATATGAGGTGTGTTTATTGTCAGAATTACCAGATAAGTCAGAATTGGAAAAAGCAAAAATCAAAGGAGATGGATTGCCATACCCTGGCTGAAAGTATGCTCTATCTTCAGGATGAACTAGGCTGCCACAATATTAATTTTGTTTCACCCTCTCACTTTGTTCCCCAACTGGTCCGGGCAGTCCTAGAAGCCGTACCCATGGGGCTTCGAGTACCACTGGTCTACAACACTAACGGCTATGATTCTATTGCCTCTCTGAAAGAGCTTGACGGTATAATAAGTATTTACCTGCCCGATTTAAGATATGCCTCTGATGAGCGGGCTAAGAAGTTCTCGCACACCCCAGATTATGTAGCACGGGCTCGGCAAGCTATTAGGGAAATGTATAGGCAAGTTGGAAACTTGATTGTGGATAAGTTTGGTCTAGCACAACGGGGACTAATTGTGCGCCATCTTATTCTGCCCAACGGGCTGGCGGGTAGTGAGGAATCGTTAACCTGGCTAGCTCGGGAGCTTTCTCCAGCAGTGGCTGTTAGCGTAATGTCTCAATATCTACCGCTGCACCGGGCACGGCGAATCCCTTTGCTTTCCAGGAAGATTTCAACGTCTGAGTATGAAACAGTGCTCCAGTTCCTAGATGATTTAGGTATAGAAAACGGTTGGGTACAGGAGATGGGGGCATCAGAAAATTACCTCCCTGATTTTGAACGGGAAGGCCATCCTTTCCTTGTTACTCCTAAGAGATAGAAATAATCTTACTTGTTAATCTCCTTCGTATCACCTTTG
>CAZQRE010000024.1:0-7913 GCA_964595695.1 uncultured Dehalococcoidales bacterium | reverse complement strand
AACAAAACGAGTTCAACCCTCCCACACCACTTTACCGCCAATAATGGTCATCTCTACTTTAATCTCTTTTATCTGCTCCGGTGGTGATTTTACCGGGTCATCGCTCAATACTACCATATCAGCCAGCTTACCCTGAGTAATGGAGCCCTTGATGCCCTCTTCAAAAGAGGCGTAGGCAGCATTTACGGTATACATAGCCAGTGCCTGTCTGGGTGAAATACACTCCCCGGCTAAAAGCTGCTGCCCCGATTCAGCCTGTCTGGTGACGGCGGCATATATGCCGACTAATGGGTTATCAGGAACTATCGGTGAATCTGAGCTACCGGCAACAATCAAGCCACTGTTGAAGAAGGATTTAATTCGGTATAGCCACTGTAGCTGATTTGAAGTTAGCTCAACTAAATATCTTTCACCACTATAATAGAGGAAGGGGGGCTGAGGAACCACCACCGCCTGAAGCTTACTTAATCGCTTAAGTAGGTGGGGAGGGCACTCAGCGCAGTGCTCTATGCGATGGCGTCGACCAGGTTGGGGGAGATGGCTATGGGCATATTCCAAGGCAGTGATAGCTGCCTCCACGGTGCTTTGCTCAATGGCGTGAATGGCTAGCTGAAAGCCAGCCTGGTGAGTATTAAATGCCTGCTGGTTTAACTCCGACTGCGGAGGATATACTTGTCCCCTGGTTTCACTCAACATTATCTTTACCCCACCCAGGCGCAACTGGCTATCACCAGAGCCCGGAGCTAAGCCTGCCTCCTGAAACTGGCTCAAGGCTTCAACACCAAACATCATAGATAGCCGGCTCTTCAGTTCGCCGGTGTCCTTAAATTGGTGGAAGGTTTGCCACTGACTGAGATTATTGCTGACTGTTGCCTCCTGGAGGGAGGTAATGCCCAGAGACAGGTAGTGCCGATTGGCTAGGGCTATACCCTTTGTTAACTCGTCTTGTGATAGAGGAGGTGATACCCTTTCCCTGATGTAACCCAACATCTCAAAAAGGACACCGGTTGCTTCTCCGGTGCTTGGGTCTCTATCAATAAGCCCGCCAGGTGGCTCCGGGGTTTCCCTGGTAATACCAGCCAGGGAGAGTGCCAGGCTGTTGAGCACGCCTGCGTGCAGGGAGCAGTGAGCCAGGACTACCGGGTGGTGAGGTGCCACTTCATCTATATCCCAGCGGGTGGGGTGGCGCTTTTCGGCAAGATAAAACTCATTATAGTCGGTGCCGGTGAGCCATTTACCTGATGGGGTGTTTTGAGCCCGGTGGTGGATGGCTGCCTTTATATCGCTAATAGAGCTGACTGATGATGGGCTCAAGTCAATACTGAGCTGCTTTCTTATCAAGGAGAAGATATGGCAATGGGCATCATTAAAACCAGGCACCACCGTCTTACCCTGGCAGTCAACTATTCTGGTTTTTGCCCCCGTAACCGACTTCAGCTCTTCATTACCGGCAACCAATAAGATTTTGCCACCAGTAATAGCCACCAGCTCAGCGGTGGGTTGGCCGGCGTCCATCGTTAGCACATTAGCGTTTTTAAGGATAAGGTCTGCGGCTGGCATTTTGGAGACTATTTGTCTACCTCACCCCCTTTATCCCCCTCTCCATGATATGGATATATATTCCTATCATGAGGGGGAAATAATTATGTAAGAGGGGCTTCGCCCCTCTTAAACACCCGTTAAGTGAATCTCTTTCAAAGGAGGCAGAGAAGTATAAGCTTTGAAGAGGTGAAGCCCCCTTCAATCTTCCCTTTGACCAGATAGCTACAGGGTAGTATACTACCAACAATCTGATACTACAATGGAGATTTATATGGATACAGAGCAATTGGCAGAGAAGCTGATTTCGTGGATAAGAGACAAGGTATTGGCTGCCGGATATAAGGGGGTAGTGGTGGGGATGAGTGGCGGACTCGATTCCTCGGTATTGGCAGTATTGTGTCACCGCGCTTTTCCCCAGAGTATGTTTGGCGTGCTTATGCCTTGCCACAGCAGCCAGGAGGACAGAGAGCATGCCCTGGCTGCGGCTAGCAAGTTTTCAATTCCGACTAAGATAGTGGCTCTTGATACCGTCTTTGATACCTTGCTCAAGGCTTTGCCCGGTGATAGGGTAGACCCTGCTGTCAGCCGACTAGCTAAAGCCAATCTCAAGTCCAGGTTAAGGATGCTTACCCTTTACTACTTTGCCAATCAGCGTAAATATATGGTGGTCGGGGCAGGCAATCGGAGCGAGCTTGCCGTGGGCTACTTTACCAAGTATGGGGATGGCGGGGTAGATATTCTGCCCTTAGGCAATCTGGTCAAAGAACAGGTAAGGGGGCTAGCTAGCTTCCTGGGCATTCCCCAGCAAATTATTGATAAGCCCGCCTCAGCTGGTTTATGGCAAGGACAAACTGATGAAGCCGAGCTGGGGCTCAGCTATGAGGAGCTCGACCGCTATCTGGTTAGTGGCGAGGTCAGCAACGAGCTGAGAGGGAAGATTAAGTCTATGATAGCTGCCAGTGACCACAAGCGCTTGCCACCACCGGTAGCTAGCTTTTGATAATAGCATATCCGCCTGAGGTCTGATATAATTCCTTCATGATGAGAAGCTGTTTAATTGTCATTGCGAGGCACAAAGTGCCGAAGCAATCTCCAGAAACACCCCACCACCGAGATTGCCACGCCTTCGGCTCGCCATGACAGAGAAAGGGGAATGACAAGGCAAGGAAACACTGTGTCACCAAGGTATTGAAGGAGTACACTTGTTTTGGCACGGTGGTTGTGCTATGATTTAGGTAAGGCGAATATGACCACGGAGAAAGAGAAGGCGCTAGAGCTGGCTATTAGCCAGATTGAAAAGCGGTTTGGTAAGGGCTCAGTGATGAAGCTGGGGGGGTCTGCTGCCATGTCATCGGTGGAGGCTATTCCCACTGGCTCACTGGGGCTAGACTTGGCCTTAGGTGTGGGTGGAATCCCCAGAGGGCGGATTACGGAAATATTTGGTCCTGAGGGGTCAGGGAAAACTACCTTAGGTCAACATGTAATTGCTGAAGCCCAAAAGCGAGGGGGCATGGCTGCCTACATCGATGTGGAGCATGCTTTGGACCCAGCCTATGCTGCCAATTGTGGGGTTAATATTGATGACCTGCTCATCTCTCAACCTGATACCGGGGAACAGGCTCTGGAGATTACCGAGGCACTGGTCAGGAGCGGGGCTATTGATGTGATAGTGATTGATAGCGTCGCTGCCTTGGTACCCCGGGCTGAGATTGAGGGGGAGATGGGGGATGTTCATGTTGGCTTACAAGCCCGCTTAATGTCGCAAGCGCTGAGAAAGCTAGCTGCTGCTATTGGTAAGTCGGGGACGGCGGTGATATTTATCAACCAGTTACGAGAAAAGGTTGGTATTGTCTTTGGTAATCCTGAGGTAACACCCGGAGGCAGGGCTTTGAAATTCTATAGCTCAATAAGGCTAGACCTAAGGCGTGTGGAAATAATCAAGCAGGGAACCGAGGCAATAGGCACCCATGTCAGGGCTAAGGTAGTTAAAAACAAGGTCGCCCCCCCCTTCAGAAGTGCTGAGTTTGACATCATGTTTGACCACGGCATAAGCCAGGAGGGTAATCTTATCGACCTAGGAGTAGAGCTGGGGCTGGTGAAGAAGGCCGGCACCTTTTTCTCCTACGGTGACATTCGCCTGGGGCAAGGCAGAGAGAATGCCAAGCAATACCTGAGTCAGAATCCTGAGCTTGCTCGGGAGATCGAGCAGAAGGTTAGAGCCTCAGCCGTCACCAACCATCACCCTTTACTTAGTGCTTAAAGGCACTATAAATAGGTTAATAGGTAATAAAGTTAAATAAGGCTGAGGCTCAGGCTTCAGCCTTATGTCTTAGAAGGGGTAGGGCGAATTAATGAGCAAGATTACTGCCATCCGTGTCGGCAGGAGGCAAGGAAAGCGGGTAAATGTGTTCTTAGACGGCAGGTTTGCTTTCAGCCTGGAAGCTGAAGTGGCAATAAGGGAGGGGCTACAGGTTGAACAGGAGCTATCGGCTAATCAGATTGAAGCCCTGGCTAGGTCTGACTGCTTCCACCGCTGCCTTAATACTGCTGCCCACTACCTCGGCTACCGACCTCGGAGCGAGTTTGAGCTAAGGGAGCGGCTTCAACGGCGAGGTTTTGATGGTGATAGTGTAGGTGCAGTGCTCGCCAAGCTAAAGGAGCAGGGGTTGGTGGATGATATGGCTTTTGCTCAATTCTGGAGGGATAACCGCCAGTCATTTAGCCCGCGTAGCCAGTGGCTAACCAAGTTAGAGCTGAGGCAAAAGGGGATAGCCGCTGACATCATAGACCAGGTGGTAGAGGCCGTTGATAACGCCGATAGTGCCTATCGGGCGGCGCTGAGTAAAGCTCGTAGTTTATCCCAGTCTGATTATCAGAGCTTTCGCCGCCGTTTGGGTGAGTATCTTAAGCGGCGTGGCTTCGGTTACGGGGTGATAAATCATACTGTGGAACGGATATGGCAGGAACAGGGTAAGTCTGGATAGCATTTTACCCCAGCTTAAAGCTGGAAAGTGAGGTAGGAAAATGGATACAGCAGTAGTTTATGTGGCATTAATCATGACATTTTTCATCGGTACAATATTGGGCGGTGCGCTTGTCTTCTTTTTCCGTCGAGTGATAATTAACCGACAAATACGCATTGCTGATAGGAAAGCAACTAGAGCGGTGGCTGAAGCTAGGCTTGAGGCCAAAGGCATGCTCAATGAGGCGAAACAGGAAGCGGAGAAGGTCAGGTCACAAGCTGAAGCCGACTATCGTGAACGGCGTTCTGAACTACAGCGACAGGAGAGCCGCCTATCTCAGAAGGCGGAGACCTTGGAGCGTAAGCTAGAAGGTATGGAGCAACGTGAGCACAATCTGGCTAACAAAGAAAAGGAGATAGAGTCCATTCATGCTCACCTTGGGGAGATTAAAAATAAGCAGTTAACGCAATTAGAGCTGATTTCGGGCATGTCTAGTGCCGAGGCAAAGCAATCACTGCTTGAGGCTATAGAGATTGAGATGCAAAAGGAGACATCACGGCGCCTTGGGCAGTGGGAAGCTAAGCTAAAAGAGGAAGCCATCCAGAAAGCCCAGGAGATTTTGTCCCAGGCCATCCAGCGTTGTGCCTCTGAGGTTGTAACTGAGACTACAGTGGCTATTGTTCCCCTTCCCAGCGATGAGATGAAGGGGCGGCTTATCGGACGAGAGGGTCGTAATATAAGAGCCCTGGAGCAGGCTACTGGCGTTGACCTAATAATCGACGATACCCCTGAGGCAGTAACCCTGTCTAGTTTTGACCCGGTGCGGCGAGAGATAGCTCGCCTAGCTTTAACCAAGCTTATCCTTGATGGCCGTATCCATCCAGCTCGGATTGAAGAGGTGGTAGCCAAGACCAAGGAGGAAGTAGAGGCTGTTATTTATAGCGCTGGAGAGCAGGCAGCATCCCAGGTAGGGGTACACGGATTGCGCCCTGAGTTAATCAGGTTGCTGGGTCGTCTTAAGTATCGCACCAGCTATGGGCAGAATGTCTTAGGGCATAGTATCGAGGTTGCCCACCTGGCGGGCATGATTGCTTCCGAGTTAGGCGCCAATGTTGCCATAGCTAAGAGAGCTGGACTGCTTCATGACATCGGTAAAGCGGTAGACCGGGAAGTGGAGGGCACTCACGCTGCCATCGGAGCTGACCTGGTTAAGCAATGGGATAAATCCCCTGAGGTAGTTCAGGGTATCGCTGAGCACCATGGTGAGACTGGTACCACCAGCATGTGGGGCTTTATCATCTCAGCCGTTGATGCTATCAGTAGCGCCAGACCGGGGGCAAGGCGTGAATCGTTAGAGGGCTACCTGAAGCGTCTGAAGGCACTGGAAGATATAGCCAATGGCTTCAAGGGAGTGGAGAAGTCGTTTGCTATCCAAGCTGGCCGTGAAATCCGTATCTTGGTCAAGCCAGAAGAGATTGATGATTTGGGGGCGATGAGGCTTGCCCGAGACATTGTTAATAAGATAGAGGAAGGGCTGGAGTATCCGGGGCAGATAAAGGTTACCGTGCTCAGGGAGACAAGAGCTGTAGACTATGCTAAGTAGGAAGAGCTAATGTTGATATTGGCAGTTGGCGATGTAATTGGTAGACCCGGCAGGCAGGCGGTGCACCAGCTTTTGCCCGAACTGCAGCAACAATACCGGTTGGACTTGGTTATTGCTAATGCTGAGAATGTTGCCGGCGGTTTAGGCGTAACCTTGGCTACAGCTAAGGAACTGCTTGATGCCGGTGTTGATGTGTTGACCTCGGGTAACCACATATGGGCTCAGAAGGAGATTATTCCCTACCTTGATAGTGAAATGCCTATCCTGCGCCCATTAAATTATCCGCCGGGGGTGCCTGGCAGGGGCTATATAGTTAATGGTCAGGCTATGGTGGTTAACCTGGTGGGGAGAACCTTTATGGACGATTTCGATTGCCCGTTTAGAGCTATGGATAAGCTGCTAGCTGAGCTTAAGCACAAGCCACCAGTTATTATTGTTGATTTCCATGCTGAGGCAACCTCAGAGAAGGTGGCATTGGGGCGATACTTGGACGGTCGGGTTAGTGCCGTGCTCGGCACCCATACCCACGTCGGAACCATTGATGCCCAGTTGCTGCCTAAAGGCACCGCCTATGTTACCGATATAGGTATGACCGGTCCTGTGGATTCAGTAATAGGTGATGACACCGAGGCGGTAATTCGCCGCTTTTTAACCAGAATGCCCCATCATCTATCTGTGGGAAAGGGGAAAACAGCCTTTAATGCCGTCCTGATTGAGGTAGCTGAAGACACTGGCCGGGCAACAAGCATCGACCGAATCTATCGGGAAGTGGAGTAATGAGCAAGGTAGACCTCCATATACATTCCACTGCCTCTGATGGCCGACTTAGCCCGGAAGCGGTTGTCCTCAAAGCAGCAGAGCTTGGGCTAACCACTATTGCTCTTGCTGACCACGACTCTGTGAGTGGTATTGCCCCAGCCCTGGTAGCTGCCAAAGCCTTCCCCCGGCTAAGAGTCATACCCTGCATTGAAATTAGCACTGAAGTCCCTTATGGTGAAGTCCATGTTCTCGGCTATTTTATAGATTATACCAGTCATAAGCTGCGAGCTACTCTGGCAAGGCTATGCAATTCCCGGCGGCAACGGGCTCAGGGGATGATTGCTAAACTAGAGAAACTGGGTATTCACATTGAGTGGCAGCGAGTCCAGGAAATAGCCGGCAGCGGCACTATAGGTCGCCCTCACCTTGCTCAAGCCATGCTAGAGAAGGGCTATATCACCTCGCTTAAAGAGGCATTTACTAAGTATATAAGTCAAGGCGGACCTGCCTATGTGGAGCGGGAAAAGATGACCCCGGTAGAAGCAGTGGCACTAATACTGGGGGCTAACGGGTTGCCAGTGCTGGCACACCCATTCACCATTAACAGCCCGGAAATGGTCATTATTGAGCTAAAGGCAGCCGGTATGGTAGGTATTGAAGCCTACTATAATGACTATTCCGCCGATGAAGTAAGCAGGCTGGTTAGCCTAGCTGATAGGCATAATCTTATTGCCACTGGTGGTAGTGACTACCATGGTCTGGATGCCAGCAATGAGACTATGATTGGCGGTGTGGATGTGCCAACGGAGTCGGTGGAACGGCTTATAGCTCTGGCAGAGCTAAAGTTGACCAGTCCATAATATTTTGAAAGGGAGCCGCAGAGGGGCGAAGCCCATGATAAGAAGATGTTCATATCATAAATCTTCCCCTTCCCCTTAGCAAGGGGAAGGGGATAAAGGGGATAGGGTTGTAGACAATTCTCACTAAGGAGAGCTTGTGGCTATTGAGTTTGTATTATTAGTATTAGCTGCCTACCTTTTGGGTTC
>CAZQRE010000023.1:0-11256 GCA_964595695.1 uncultured Dehalococcoidales bacterium | reverse complement strand
CTCCAATAACATCTCTTTATCTAAAAGGTCGCCAGTTCTAATGCCTAACCTGGCTGCCTTATCGGCAAAGGCAGGGCCTATGCCCTTGCGCGTGGTGCCCAATGCCTTTCCACCCCGCGATTCCTCCTCCAAACCATCAAGGAGAATATGATACGGCATAATCAAGTTAGCCCGGTCACTGATAAATAGCCTGGTGGTATCGACACCACGCCGGTCAAGCTGGTCTACCTCATCGATTAGCACCGAGGGATTAATCACCACCCCATTACCAATAATACAAACAGTGTGCGGAGAAAAGATGCCAGACGGGACAAGGTGCAGCCTAAACTCACCATAGGGGTTAACTACAGTATGCCCAGCATTATCACCACCACAGAAACGGACTACTAACCTCGCATTCTGAGCAAGGAGGTCAACCGTCTTGCCCTTCCCCTCATCCCCCCACTGAGCTCCAATAACAGCAATAACTGGCATTATTTTCCCCCATAAGCTTTATTTTTATAACATAAAAGGAGCTAAAAGCTACCTAATTCTTGTCTGTTGCCACACATAAATCAATCTCTGTCCGATGGTAAAAAAGCTGAATACCACTATAATAGCTAAGGCAATAACAACCTGGTTTAGCCAAAGACCGAGTGCCAGCACAATGACCCTCTCAGCTCGAGTAAATAACCCCACCTGACACTCCAGGCCCAGTGCCTCCGCCCTGGCCCTGATATAGCTTACCAATAGTGAACCAAACAAAGCAAGGCAAACAAGTAAAATTGACCATTCCTTGGCAAGTAAAGTAAATAGAACTGACAGTTCTTCCGCAAGTAAAAATAGGACTAAAATGCCAAGCAGTAGTACTGCCTCAGATAAACGGTCAAGTATTGAGTCGAGGACAGCACCAAAGCGGGTAGTCTGATTAGTATGACGAGCCAGTGCTCCATCCAGAATATCAAAAAAACCGGCAAATAGCACCACAAAGCCGGCAGCAAAAATGTGCCCGGCAATAATAAGTGCCGCAGCGCCAACAGCTAGCAAAAAGCCAAACCAGGTTATGGTGCTAGGGGTTATAGATGTCCTCGCCAAGAGCCGCACTGCTGGTTGGGTAAGGTAATTGGCTACGGTGTTACGAACTCCGGATGACTTTGCCATTGACCACTTCTTCTCTGAAACAACACTAGCTAGACTGTCTCCCATCTTTTACCTAAACCAGGGTTGACCCGGTTTCAAAATCTGAAAATCGTTCTTTCCACGGCGGCTCACTAAGCACCTTAACATAATAATCGAATACCCTTTGGACAATGTGTTTCCAGTCATACCCCCCAGCGGTAAGTCTTCCCCTGGCTCCCATCTGCTGCCGCAGTGATTCATTCGCCATAAGAGAAATTAGAGCCTGAGCCAATGCCTTCTCATCTTTTGGTGGCACCAGTAACCCCTCAACACCGTGAGTCATAATACTGGCATAACCATCTATATTCGAGGCAACAACTGGCTTACCGAGAGCCATAGCCTCAAGCAAAACAATACCGAAACTTTCCTTACCGGTGGCAGGGGCACAAACAATGTCAGCCGTCTTATAATATCTGGGTAATTCATCGTGAGCTACATAGCCAACAAAAACAACATCCTTTAAACCATTCTGCACCACCTGCTTTTCATACTTGTTACGCAGTCTGGTGCCAGGACCGACTATAATAAGTCGGGAGTTAGGAATTTCCTGTTTAATCTGCTTATGAGCTTCAAGTAGATAGTTCAAGCCTTTTCGCTTTTCCAGACGCCCAACAAACAGGATATTTATCTTGCCATCACCAAATTCATCAATAGGCGATACACCGGAAGAAAAATGGTCTAAATCTACGCCATTAGGGATAATAGTGTAGCATCCGGGGAAATGTTTGTTAATCAACTCCATGGCTGGTTTAGACACTGCAATTTTGCCATGGAGCTTGCTGAACCACCTCTTCAAGAATATAGTATTTAACGGCTTACTCAAGCTATATCCTATGCTGCCATAAGCGTGAAATGTACCTACATTTGCTGTCTGTGACAAGCGAAGGACAGTGGTACACAACATTGGGCATAAAGGTTCGTGAAGGTGGATAATATCAAACTTTTCTTCATCAAGTATAGCTTTTATTCTGGGGGCTAATCTTAGCGATATAGTAACACGAGCAATGGAACCACTGCTAGGAACAGGTCGAGGTTTACCTACAGGTATAAACCTATCGCCAAAGGTTGAGACTGCCTTGGATGCAGGGGCAATAACCTTCACCCTATGACCCATTTTGGTGAGGTAATGCTCCAGTGAGGAAATATGATTGGTTACACCACCCGGGTAAGCAAAATCATAAGGGGAGACTAAGGCTATTTTCATCTATAGCTATCAAGAACCTCCCGGAGATTTAGAGGCTGTCACCAGTTTGCTGACCACTAGCAATAAACTCTTCCAACATCCGGCGAGCCTCGTCATCCGTATATTGAATGGGTGGTGATTTCATAAAGTAGGCACAAGGAGCTACCAGTGCCCCCTTCAGTCCCCGGTCTAAGGCAAGTTTACAGCACCTGATAGCATCAATAACCACCCCGGCCGAGTTAGGGCTATCCCACACCTCAAGTTTTAGCTCCAGGTTTAGGGGAACATCACCAAAGGTTCGCCCTTCCATCCTAATATGGCAAAACTTACGGTCACTCAGCCAGGGGACATAATCACTGGGACCGACATGGATATTATCAGCCTCAAGCTCATAATCCAGTTGAGAGGTAACAGCGGCAGTTTTAGATATCTTCTTAGATTCAAGGCGTTCCCGCTCTAGCATATTTAGGAAGTCAGTATTACCACCGAAGTTCAACTGATAGGTTCGTTCCAGTCTAACCCCACGGTCTCCAAACAACCTGGTAAGTACCCGATGGACAATAGTAGCTCCAACCTGAGATTTTATATCATCACCAATAATAGGAAGCCCCTTTTCAGCAAAGCGCTCCTGCCAGTAGTTCTCTCGAGCGACAAAAACCGGAATACAATTGACAAGGCTACAGCCAGCCGCCAGCACTAGCTCAATGTACCACTTAGTTGCCTCTTCACTGCCTACGGGCAGGTAGTTAATCACCACATCGGTTTGGGTTTCCCTAAGGATTTTAACTATGTCAGCAGTTGAGCCCGGTGCCTTCTGGATTATTTGAGACAGATACTTACCCAAACCATCATGGGTCATACCCCGCTGAATTTTAACCCCTGTAGCCGGCACCTCACAAAACTTGAAGGTATTATTAGGATAGGTGAAAATCGCCTGCGCCAGGTCTTTGCCGACCTTATTCTTATCAATATCAAAGGCAGCTACGAAATTGATATCGCTTATATGGTACCCCCCCAGATTAACATGCATGAGTCCAGGCACGAATTCAGTCTCTTTCGCCTTCTTATAGTAGTAAACACCTTGAATTAGTGCTGAGGCACAGTTACCTACGCCTATTATGGCTACATTTATCTTGCCCAAAGCTCAGCTACCCTCCTTTCTAACAATAGAAGCCACTACAAGAGGCTTGCTCAAGTTATCCTGCTTATGTTATTCTCAACTATTGACATCACAGGCTAAATAGTTATCAAAATTTGGGTAGGAGGTGGGAAATGGTCTATGATTTTCATACCCATACTTTGCTAAGTGACGGTGCCCTATCACCAATTGAGTTAATCAGGCGGGCTTTAGTTAATAACTATCGCGCTATCGCCCTTACTGACCATAGTGCTACCGGCGAATTAAGCCGCATAATTCAGGAAACAGCCGAAGTATGCGCCTTGGCTCGGTCATACTGGAATATCTTAGCCATCCCTGGCATAGAACTTACCCACATTCCTCCCCAAGCCATCGCCGAAACCGCCAAAAAGGCTAAACAACTGGGGGCATGGCTCGTGGTAGTTCATGGTGAAACAATTATAGAGCCTGTTGAAAAGGGCACCAACCTAGCCGCACTCCACAGCCCCCATGTTGATATCTTAGCCCACCCCGGCCTTCTAAGCCTAGAAGAAGCTAAACTAGCTGCCACCAATGGCATCTTCCTCGAAATTAGTGCCAGAAAGGGCCACTGTCTAGCCAACGGATACATCGCCTCTCTAACTCAGCAAGCGGGAGCTAAGCTCCTCTTAAGCTCTGACGCCCATAGCGAGCAAGATTTACTTACCCCATCCCTAGCCAATAACATTATTCGAGGTACAGGTCTAGGTGATACTGCCCGCCATCAGGTGCTCACCACAAATCCCCAGGCGTTAATCAAAAACTTACCTTTAGCTCCATAAAATCGACTACTAAATTAGCCTTTCCCAATTCTAAATACTTTAGTCCCACATGCAGGGCAGACCCCACGAGTAGCTGGTCTCCCGTTCTTTAGAGTAACACGTTCCGGGTTTTTTATATCTACCTTCTTTCTGCACTTAAAACAATACGCCTGCAACTCCTGTCACCTCCTTTTTAACACTGGCTGAACTATATCCCTATTATAGGCAAGCTGTCAAGACCTTTAATAATATTTATTTGCCTATTATTTACCAAAACTGGGATTCTGTTGCCTATCAGCTACAGAAAAACCTTTTCCGGCTGCCACCGCCCTCTTCCAGGGTGGAAGCGTAGCACGCCTAACAAGCACCCATCAGGAGTATAGACCCGGCAACGATTCGGCTGCTCACGGCTGTCATCGTTCTCAAAAACCAACGGGCATCCATTCTTTATAACCTGAGAGGTATCGTCACTGACAACCATAGCTGTCCAATGTAAAAGCACAGTGTCTATGGGATAAACAAGGTGTCGCCAGTACCCGTAGCGGAAGGCATCCTCAAGTTGGGGCAGTGAAATGGCGCCCTTTATATCAAAAGGACCACACCTCAAGCGGATTAAGCTCTTTAAACTAGCGCCGCAACCTAGTGCCTGCCCTAAATCATGAGCTAGTGAGCGGATATAGGTGCCCTTACCACATACTACATCTACAGTGACTACAGGCAGCTTAAAGTCTATTAACTCCAAATGATAGATTTTAGTCAGCCTGCTTTTCCTCGCAACCTCAATGCCAGCCCGTGCCAATTCATAAAGTGGCTTGCCCTGATACTTCACGGCACTATACATTGGAGGCGTCTGCTGGATTAAACCACAGAAGGAGGTGAGCGCCGATTCCAATTGTCTCTGGCTAATCCCAGAAGGGTCTCCCTGGCAGGTAATCTTACCGGTGGCATCATAGGTGTCTGTAGTCACACCCAATTCAATCTGAGCCTGATAGGCCTTAGTGGCATCTACCAGAAACTCGATAACCCGTGTCCCCTGACCGAGGCAAACTGGCAAAACACCTGTAGCCGCTGGGTCGAGGGTACCGGCATGCCCAACACGCCGTTCTCCGCTCAGCCGTTTCACCATAGCCACAATGCTGAAAGAGGTCTTACCCCAAGGTTTATTAATATTTAGTATGCCATCCACAGTTTTTCAATGGTCTTCGTCTATACTAACCTGGTCGATTAGCCGTAAGAGGTGGGCTCCCCGCTCAATAGAAGCATCCCACTGAAAGCTTAGTTCAGGAATACGTCGCAACCTCAGACGCCTAGCCAGCTCGTTACGGAAGAAACCTGAAGCAGCAGTTAATACACTTAGTGTCTCTTGGATTTCTTGCTCGCTGCCCATGCAACTTATGAATACCTTAGCATGCCTGAGGTCAGGAGAGGTAGAAACCTCGGTCACAGCCACAAAATGGTCAAGTCGTGGGTCTTTGACTTGGCGCTGAAGCAACTCCTTAATTTCCTGGCGAAGAAGGCTATTCACCCGCTCAATACGATGTGCCATAATCATTCCTCCTTAACCAGCTTTTTCACTTCTGAAGAATTCTAATATATCACCAACCTGAAAGTCGTCAAAATCCTTGATGCCCACGCCACACTCGTAGCCAGCGGTCACCTCCTTAGCATCATCCTTAAAGCGCCTCAGGCTGCTAACAACAGATTGACCCACCGTTTGCTCCTGGCGCCACACCCTAACCGAGATACCACGACCTACCTTACCCTCGGTAACATAAACACCAGCCACCTTTTCCCTCTTACCCGCAGAAAAGATAGCTCTTACCTCAGCGTGCCCATCGATAACCTCAACATAAGTCGGCTCCAACATACCCTTGAGCGCCTTGCTCACATCATCTACCAAATTGTAAATTACATCATAGTGGCGGATGTCTATACCCTCCACATCAGCCAATCGCCTGGCTCCTGCCTGAGCGCCACAAGCAAAACTAATAATGAGTCCCTTAGAGGCAATAGCTAACATAACATCACTCTCGGTAATATTGCCACTGCCGCTATGGATAACTCTAACCTTGACTTCTTCTGTTCCCAACTGTTCCAAAGAACTTCTTATCGGTTCAATACTGCCTTGAACATCAGCCTTAAGAATAACATTAAGCTCTTTTACTCGGCCAGCACTTATTTGGTCAAAGAGATTATCAAGTTTCACTGATTTCGGCATTGTCTCCGGTTGACTTTTTTGTATTAAAACCTGCGCCTGGTGTTCGCCAGTCACAGCAGTTAGGGTATCTCCCACTTGAGGCACACTATTCAAGCCGAGGACTTCAACCGGGGTTGCCGGCTCAGCCTTTCTCAGCCGCTTACCCATATCATTAAACATAGCTTTTACCCTACCCCATGTAGTACCAATTACTATAGTGTCACCAAGCCTTAAGGTTCCGTTATGAACTAACACCGTAGCTAAAGGACCCTTAGTCTTGTCCAGCTTAGCTTCAATAACCACCCCTACTGCCGGTAGAGAAGGGTTTGCCCTAAGGTTCTCCATCTCAGCCACAACCAAGAGGTTTTCCAGCAGTTCAGAGATACCTTTCTTCTCCTTAGCCGAAACTAGAACACAGACTATATCGCCCCCCCACTCCTCAATAAGTAAACCGGCATCAGCCAACTGTTGCTTGACAAGCCCCGAATTAGCCTCAGGCTTGTCAATCTTATTAATAGCTACCATGATAGGCACCCCAGCCGCTCGGGCATGGTCTATAGCTTCTAAAGTCTGCGGCATTACCCCATCATCAGCGGCTACTACCAAAATAGTAATGTCGGTTACCTGAGCGCCGCGAGCTCGCATAGCAGTAAAGGCTTCATGACCCGGGGTATCCAAAAAGGTAATCTTTTGCCCATTGACCTCTACTTGATAAGCACCAATATGCTGAGTAATGCCCCCGACTTCAGTAGCCATCACATTAGTCTGCCTGATAGCGTCAAGGAGCCTCGTCTTACCATGGTCAACATGTCCCATAATAGTAACTACCGGAGGTCGTGGTCGCAGACCACTAAGTTCAGCGTCCTGGAGTTGCTGCCTCTTAATCTCACCAATAACACTAGCTGTCTTTTGAGCCGACCGAGGCTTCGGGCGTGTCTCATAACCAAAGTCTGCCGCCACTGCGGCGGCGGCTTCATAGTCAATGACCTGGTTAATATTAGCCATAATGCCATTTCTCATCAGTCGTTTGATAATATCTATGGCACTGGTCTGCAAAAGGTCAGCCAGTTGCCTCACACTTAGGGCGTGAGGAATCTCAATTGAGGCTACCTTCGGCGATGAAGAATTCTCACTAACCCTCTTGCCTAAGGGCTCTACAACTTCACCCGGTTTACTTGCCTTCGCCACTGATTAACTCCTTCAGGTCATTTCCATATCTGATAAGCTGCTCCCGGTTGTCCTGGGTAAGACTAGTACGTAAAGCATGCTCTAGTCGATTACCCTTTAGCCCAATCTGCCAACACCCCGGTGCCGAACATAAATAAGCACCACGTCCTGCCTTCTTACCACTGGTATCAACCTCTACGCTTCCGTCAGAAATACGCACCAAGCGGACCAACTCCGGCTTAGGCTTTAGCCTACGACAGGCTACACAAGTCCGCTGCAGTATATGCTTAACTAGAACCGGAGACTGGCTACTACTCTTCATCATCAGCAATTTCTGGCACTCGGCGCGCTTTCTTTAGCCTGATGCCATCCTCAGCACCTTCCTTGCCCTGAGCCCCTTTCTTTTTCCTCTTCTTTGGTTTAGCCCCAGGCTTAGGAGGTGCAGATATCAAGATATCCTCAGCAAACCGAATCTTAGGTTTGCCTACTGTTACTTGCGGTTTAAAAGGAACCCCTGGGGGAATAAATGTAGTATCAACCGCCGGTAGAGGCTCAGCCGACACCAAAGCTGGCTCCGGAATAGCTGGTATTTCACCAAGAAGCTCCTCACCAACTGCAGCCTCTCCTTCTGTCTCGGCTAAAAGCTTAGCTGCCTCCACTTTTTCTGCCTCATCAACCGAGGCACTCTTAATGTCAATTCGCCAGCCGGTGAGTTTAGTGGCGAGTCTAGCATTCTGCCCCTCTTTACCAATGGCTAATGAAAGTTGCTTATCAGGGACAACTACAGTAGCTACCCCATTCCCATCGTCTAGGTCAACCCTTAATATCTGGGCTGGGCTAAGAGCATTAGCAATAAAGACAGAGACAGCCGGGTCCCACATAACGACATCTATCTTTTCCCCATTTAACTCACTGACAATATTTTGTATCCTGATACCACGCAATCCAACGCAGCAACCAATCGGGTCAATGCCATCCTGGCGGGCAGCTACGGCTACCTTACTCCGATAGCCAGCTTCACGAGCAATCGATTTTATTTCCACTGCCCCGCTAAAAACCTCGGGCGCCTCCAGCTCAAAAAGCCGACGAAGTAAATTCGGGTGTGAACGCGACACCACTACCCGAGGTCCTTTGCTGGTTCGAACTACCTCTAAAAGGTAAACCTTAAGCCTTTGACCTACCCGATACCTTTCACTACGCATCTGCTCAACCGCAGGCATCACTGCCTCCGTCCTACCCAAATCGATGAAGATTTGCCTAGGCTCGATACGCTGCACCAACCCGATGACGATATCACCTTCCTTATCAGCATACTCCTCAAATATGGCGCTATGCTCTGCCTCATGAAGCCGCTGCAGAATAACCTGCTTTGCCGTTTGAGCAGCAATGCGCCCGGCGTTAGGCGAGGTAGCCTCCACCTCAATAGTCTCGTCAATCTGCGCATCGGGCTTGATTCGGCGTGCCTCATCCAATGATATCTCGCGGCGATCATCCAAAGGTAGCTCAACCACAGTTTTCTCAGCCCACACTTTAACCTCGCCACTAGTAGGACTAATCTTAACCGAAATATTCTGGTTAGCAGCAAAATTATCCTTCCTGTAGGCTGATACCAGTGCTGCTTCTAAGGCGGTGATAACCACCTCCTTAGGCAGGTTCTTCTCAGCCGAGAGCTGGGTGATAGCAATCAAGAAGTCACTCTTCATCTCAGGTTAAGACCTCCGCTCCCATTATTTCCCACACAACAAAAAAGTGGGGACAAACCCACTTAACTACTCAAACTTCGTCATTAAAAGTATATCACAATCAAGTTCAAAATTCAACCTTGTCTACCATTATAATTATAAATTTGAGCGAGTTTGATAAATCTGGCTAAAGGCGGATAAACAACCCCTAGGGTGGCTATGGCATATATAGACAACGGTGTCAAAGCCTAGAAATGCTGGCTGCGTTAAGCTATAATAAGCACCAAGTTGTGATAATTAGTTAGAATGGTGGAAGTTGAATATAGAAAGATTAAAGGCTTCAGTCATAGAAGAAATAGATGCTCGCTGCCACCAGCTTAGTGAGCTGAGCCTAAAAATCCACTCCAACCCTGAGCCAGGTTTCCAAGAGGTCAAGGCAGTAATGTGGTTAACCCAGTACCTGAAGGAAAATGGCTTCTCTATAGAACAGGGCATCTGTGAGCTACCGACTGCCTTCAGGGGGAGCTATGGACAAGGGAAACCAGCTATCGCTATCCTAGCTGAGTATGATGCCCTACCTAACCTTGGTCACGCCTGTGGTCATAATCTAATAGCTGCCTGCGCCGTTGGTGCCGGAATAGCTTCCAAGCCAGCTATAGACCAATTCGGGGGCAGTATCCTTGTCATTGGCACACCGGCTGAGGAGCTTTACGGAGGCAAGGCAATAATGGCAGACAGGGGAGCCTTTAACAATCTGGACATAGCGATGATGGTGCACCCCGGGGTACACGATACCGCCACCACCCAAAGCCTTGCCTGCCTGGCTCTTCAGGTTGAATTCTTTGGCAAAGCGGCTCACGCCGCAGCCCGCCCCGAGGCCGGCATCAATGCCCTAGAGGCAATGCTTCAGTCGTTTACTGCCATCAATTCACTCAGGCAGCACATTAAGGATAAAGCCCGCATCCACGGTATCATTACCGATGGCGGAGAAGCAGCTAATATTGTTCCCGCCCACAGTGCTGGAACCTTTCTGGTACGGGCTGAGGACGATACCTACCTCGATGAATTAAAACAGAGGGTCATAAACTGCTTTATTGGCGCCGCCACTGCTAGCGGCGCCCGCCTGGAATATAAGTGGGGAGACATCTACTATGCTCCCCTACTTAATAATCTAACCCTAGCCCGACTATTTAGCCAGAATATGCAGTCCCTGGGGCGCAAGGTGAAACTCTCCGACCCCAGTAAAGCCTTCGGTAGCACCGATATGGGTAATGTCAGCCAGCTAGTGCCCTGTATTCACCCCTCAGTAGCCATAGCCCCGATGGAAGTAGTAACCCATTCCCCCCAGTTTGCCTCGGCTGCCGCCTCAGAGGCAGGCATCCATGGTCTCCTTGATGCTGCTAAGGCTCTAAGTATGACTGTGGTTGACTTGGTTGCCAATCCTGAATTAGTTGCCAAGGTTAAAGAGGAGTTTAGGCAAAATAAATAATTAATCACTTGTCAAACAATACACTCTGGTCTAATATTACCTCAGCCTCTGGCTAGGGACAAGATGTGGCGAGGGGCAACGAGCATTGTGGTAAGGAGAGTTCATGGAAGCCTATTTGGGCATTGATGTTGGCTCAGTAACTACCAAGTTGGCTGTGCTAAATAAAAGTGATGAGCTTGTTACTTCTGTCTACTTGCTGACACAAGGTAAGCCGGTTACCATGGTGCAGCAAGGGCTGAAGCAAATCAAACAGCAACTGCCTAAACAGGCTAACATTTGTGGTGTAGCTACCACCGGGAGTGCCCGCTACCTAGCTGGGGTTGTTGTTGGTGCCGATTTAGTCAAGAATGAGATTAACAGCCAAGCTGTGGCAACTCTGCTGTATATCGCTGGGGTGCACACTCACATCGAAACCGAGACGCAAGATAGTAAGCTTATCATTATTAGAGACCGGCTCGTGTCG
>CAZQRE010000022.1:8908-11301 GCA_964595695.1 uncultured Dehalococcoidales bacterium | reverse complement strand
TGCGCTTACCCGGATAAGTCGGGACGAAAAGGAAAGGCCCTATACTGAGGCACTAGGCGAATCAGCGTTTAGAGGCTGCCTTGCCCGGAGCTGCAACTTTGTGAGAATCACGGTAAGGGGGGACCGGGTAGCAGTGCCACCGCCGCTAGACGTGGTGAGGGATTGTTTATCACTGGGTGAGTGGCAGTTTCCAGCATTGCTAGGTATAACGGAAGCGCCGGTTATACGTCCTGACGGCACGGTAATGAATGAGCCGGGCTATGACAGCGCCACTAACCTTTACTACTACCCTTCATCAAAGCTAACAGTGCCGCCGATACCTGACAAGCCTAGTGATAGTGCCATTAAGGCGGCTATAGAGCTGGCCCTAGAGCCTTTGGCCGATTTTCCTTTTGATACCGAGGCTAGCCGGGCCAATGCCATAGCTACCATGTTTACGCCTATTCTCAGACCAATGATAGACGGCCCTGTGCCACTTGCACTTTTTGACAAGCCACAACAAGGCACTGGCGCTAGCTTGCTGGCTGAGGTAATAAGTCTCATAGCCACTGGCCGGGCGGCTGCCATGATGACAGCTCAAAAAGATGATGAAGGCTGGCGAAAGGCGATTACCAGATTATTACTCAAAGGCCAACTAATAGTCACCATTGACAATATAGAGTATGATCTCTGGACGCCTAGTCTGGCGGCGATTTTAACAGCTACCACTTTCCAAGACCGTATATTAGGGCGCTCTGAGATGGTGATTTTACCTAACCGCGCTACGTGGCTAGCTACAGGTAACAATATTAGGCTACGTGGTGACTTGCCACGCCGGTGTATATGGGTGCGCATGGATGCACGCATGGCCCGGCCGTGGCTGCGTGACCTAAATGACTTTCAGCACCCACACCTAATGGAGTGGGTATCTGAGAATCGTGGCGCTATCCTGGCCTCTATCCTGGCAATAGCAAGAGCGTGGGTAGTGGCCAGTATGCCGAAAGCGCAAGGCTTACCAAACCTAGGCGGCTATGAATCCTATTGCCGGGTAGTGGGCGGTGTGCTGGCCTATATGGGTGTTAGCGGATTCTTGTCTAACCTTGACGCCATGTATAACGAGACGGACACCGAGACACCGCAGTGGGAAGGCTTTTTGGAGACCTGGCTTGAGTTTGTGGGTGAGGAACCAGCAACGGTAGCTGAAGTAGTTAAATTGTTAGATGATAACAGTGATTTTAGGGCCTTGTTACCTGATAATTTAGCTGGCAGAGACACCAGAGACTATAGCCGCCGACTTGGTAATGCACTATCTAGGCGAAATGGTGTCCGGTATCCTAATGGCCTAATGGTGACCAAAGCCGATAAAAAGAAACACAGTGCTATGGCCTGGCAGGTGGGGAGTTATGGGGGGAGTTATGGGGGGAGTTATGAAAAGGAAACTCACCAAGCTAAATTAGCTTTGGAGGGGGAGTTGGGGGAGTTAGTTTCTACTCTATCTTTATATAAAATATTTTTATTGTTTTTATTTTTTCCTACGCATGGGGTTGTAGCTAACTCCCCCAACTCCCCTTTAGCTACAAAAGAGGGTGAGTTAACTCCCCCTAACGATATCCCGGATTACCCTACTCAACCTTGCCGTTGTGGCTGCGGTGATTACTGGCTGACGGACGATAACTGTTGGCTATGTTCATGCTGTCATCCTAAACCAGGGAGTAAGGTCAATGCCGAATAATGGGTACTTTGACATTAGGCGTGATGTTGAGATTATCAACGCTGGCGGCTTTTTCTGTGAAGCCTGCCTAGTGGGTAAGCCTGCGGCGGAGCAATCGCCGGACCCACGCTACTGCCAGGATTGTTATGACTTATTGTTAAGAGAAGCCGAACGGCTACCCGGTGTTAAGCGTCCAGTATGGATACCAAAGCACCAGAAGCCAAAAAAGACGGGGCAAAATCAATACCAAGTATCACAGCAGGGTAGCAGAATTATGTCCCCTTTGGAGAGCAAAAAAATTGAAGTGGACATAATTGACCCGGCGGACGCCACCAGAGCTAGTGTTAAAAGAGGGCCAAAGCACCGGGCATTACCTGAAGATTTGATAAGGCAGTTGGCAGGTGAGGGTATGGGTAGTAAGGCAATAGTTGCTCGGCTTAAGGCGGAGCATAGGGTAAAAGTAAGCTATAAGACAATTCAACGCGTCATTTCAGGTGAAAGGAAACAGTTAGCGCTTCCGATACACGCAACATAATTGAACAGAAAGTTGAATTATAGGGGAGATAGTTATTATGACTCAGAGCCAGAGCACTAACTTGCCAGTACCGGTTACAGCCCTAAAACGCAACAAAAGTAACCAGCAGTTAGCTATTAGACGGGCTGAGGTTGGCACTGCTGACTATGTGGTTCACCTCAACCTTGA
>CAZQRE010000022.1:0-8885 GCA_964595695.1 uncultured Dehalococcoidales bacterium | reverse complement strand
GTGGGGGAACTGGCGGAGGCTGCCGGAGGGAGTAGGCATGGCGAGCGGGATAAGCTACTCATTCAACTGCTATTTGATGGTTGCCTTCGCTGTTCCGTGGCGATAGGCATTAGGCCATGTGATATAGTGCAAGATTATGCGGGCTGGACAGTGAAGGTAAAAGGTAAGGGCGGTGGAACAGCTCTAGTGGCTATCTCACCTACCCTGGCAGTACAGCTTCAAGCATACGCCTACCGTCATAAGCTAGATGACAATGATAGACTCTTCCCGATTACCCGGTCTCAGGTTTTCAGGGTTGTTACTACTGCTTTTGACCGAGCAGGCATTCCTAGACCGAGACGTAACACAGATAGAGTAGGTGCGGTTCACATACTGCGTCACTCTGGGGCTATTTCGAGGTTAGGGCGGACCGGCAATCCTAAAGTAGTTCAAGACCAGCTTCGGCACAAATCAGCGCTAATGACCATGCGCTATCTCGCTACTCTGCAAACTATAGAGAGCCTAGAGACGGAGAGTGAGGTTGAATTTGATAGATAGTCCACAATAAGCACTATCAGTCTAATGAGGCTGATTTGAGGCAAGCAATTGAAGGGTGATTACTCATGGTGATAAAGGACTATATTTTTAAACTTGTAAGTGAATCTATAAGTTTGATAAGAGTAGATTCTAGATTCCTGCACTTATCCCAAAAAATATTATCACGATTCTTAAGAGCAATTAATGCTTCGTGTATACTATCAAAGCACGACTTTGCTTTTTCTGGGATGCTAGCACCGAGAATACTAGCAAAACCCCGTGCTAGCTGGCCTTGTGTTTCGAGTTTCTGGAAGTTTTTATACTCTTCCTCGCAGCTTATTTCTTTAGCAAAAATAGGCGCATTTATCTTTATTTTAATTTCGTCTAAACAGTCAAGGCATTCTTTTGCCCAATTTAGAATTTTTGATTGTGCATCTGTTTTAGCATTGGCTATTCTTGTATCCTTTTGCTCGAAAAGACGTAATTTAAAGCCAATTAGTAAAAGAATTACTGCAAATACAAATCCGAACAGTGCACCGGGTAATTGGCTTAATATTGCATCCATGCCTAAATTATACCACAAACAAAGGTGCACCAATGGCTGAAGCTAGACTTTCATGCCTAAATGAGTTTGGTAAACAAAGGAACAATAATTTTCTAGTTTTTAAGTGACAATAGGAAATGGTATTGTTATGAGAGAATTATATAAGTAGTTAGAAAGGAGGTGCCGAGTGTGAAGATGAGACTACCGGGACAGAGAGTGAATATGTCACCTGGGCTACAGAAGCTACTGAATCAGGCTGAGACTGAGTGTAAAAAGAAAATTAGATTCTCAGGCATTGCACGTGAAGGATTTATTGGTCGGACTGAATGGGGTGATAATGAGTTGCTTGTTGAAGTTAAGCAAACTCTGAATGCTCCAATCGCAGAATACGTTGCCGCACATGAACTTGGTCATGTCCTGCAGTTGTCCCGTAGATGTGCCATAGCCAGTGGACGGCTAGACGAACCGGGTGCTGTTACAATTGCAACAATGGTCACAGATTTTGTTTTGGATCCGTTGGCAGATTCTATTGCTATTGGCTTTGGAATTCCAGTGGCAGCAGATTTCCAAACTTGGCTGGAATCAGAATCACTCCTGGATGTCTTGAAGAGACCACGAGATGGACGACGCTATGGGACGAACTGGAAGAAGGTATGGAAAACGCTCACTGAAGTTAGAGTATGCCGAGCTTTAGGTCTCAAGGTGCCGAAACCTCCAAAAGACTTTTGGACACTTTATATAGCCCTTGACTTAGGTAAAATTCAACAACGTGCTACCAATCTTGGGCTTACTGTAGGGGCTGATATACTAGAAAGCATTAAGAAGATTCCCTTACTGTCAAAAGTGGTTAGCGACCTTGTTGGTATTGGAGCTGCATGTGGTATAAGCGAATCAGCTAGTAAATTAGTCCAGATCTTGAACTATTTTAAAGCGGAACCAGGACACATTGTTATCAATAAGCCACTTACTGGTGAATTTCTTAAAGAAGGACAATGGGAAGTCCGTCCTTCTAGGAGCAATGCAACGGAAATCAGACACGAGTGAATTTGAACCTTTATTGGAAGGTCGAAAACAAAATATCTTATAGAAGTTATTGACATTATACAGTTATAGATGTATAATCAAGGTATGAATATGGTTTTTGAATTGCCACGGCTGAAATGCTTACGTTGTTACCATGAATGGATACCACGAAGGCCAATAAAGCCTAAAGTATGCCCTAAATGCACTTCACCTTATTGGGATAAGCCGAAGTGGAAGGGAGTCTGGAAATTCGCTTTAGGAGACCGGGTGGTAGCAAGTGAAAAGGCACCCGGCGACTATGAGGGCCTATGTGGCACTATAGTCGAACGTGGCCCTGGCAAAACAGAGTATGGGATTAGATTTGACGGACAACAGGAGACGGTATATCTAAACTCCTCATGGCTTGACAAATTAGTTTAGCACTTTGTTGGGATAAGCCAAAGTGGAAGGGGGTAAAGAAATGAAAGCCGCAGCAGTATATTGCAGAGTAAGCACCGATAATCAGGAATCTGAAGGCACTAGCCTGCAGACGCAGCTTGAGGCTTGCCTAAACTACTGCCGGGAAAAGGAATATCAGGTTGCTCATCCCTTCAGTGAGGCATACTCAGGGCTGACGCTTGACAGGCCGAAGCTAAACGAGCTACGGGAACTGGTGAGGGCTGGGGATATTGATGTTATGGTGGTTTACTGCCTTGACCGGCTGTCGCGTGACCCCACGCACGGCGTAATACTTACACAGGAACTTAAGAAGCATGGCGTCACCCTTGAGGCCGTTACCGAGACGGTAGACAGCTCGGAGCTGGGTAAGTTGATAAGCTACATACGCGGCTTTGCCTCAAAGTTGGAAGCGGAAAAGATACGTGAGCGCACCATGCGTGGCAAAAGGGCCAAAGCAACTATGGGGCAGATACCGAGCGGGGGTTTTGCTAGGACTTACGGCTATGACTATATCAAAGTGGCCCAAGAGAACGGCGGTAGGCGCACCATAAACGAAAATGAAGCTAAGTGGGTGAGACAGATATACAATTGGCTAGTTAATGACGGTATGTCTACGACTGCCATTACATACCAGCTTATAGTTTTGGGTGTGCCCACAAAGTGCGACAAGCTATGGTGTAAACAAGCTGTTCGATTAATCCTCAAGAACCCTGCCTATATAGGGAAGACTTACGCTTTTACCACTACTAAACACAAACAATTCAGCAAACCACAGTCTGAATGGATAGAGATACCAAATGTGACGCCACCAATCATAGAGCCAGCAATCTTTGAAGCCGCACAGAAGCAGCTCCAGATAAACCGACAGAAGGCGACACGAAATATGAAATATGAGTACCTACTCCGCGGACACTTGTTTTGTAAGCGATGTGGAAGACCATTTCGTGGCTGGGCTAGTGGAGGTCGTGTTGGACATGAACGTAAGCTGGTCACACGCTACCGGTGTTCAAGCACATCGAAACTGGTCGAGCCTTTTAATAAGTGTGCCAGCAAGAGCTGGCGAGCGGACAACCTGGAAACACTAGTATGGGGGCAAATAGAACGAGTGCTTAGTAATCCAGATTTAATTATTACCGAGATTGAAAAACAACGCCAAGACGCTGACCAGTTAGGCATTTTAGAGGCTGAATTACAGCAACTTGAGCGTCACTTAAGGGCGCTTGACCGTGACCAAGAGCAGTTACTACAGTGGGCGCTTAAAGGCTTTCCAGAGGAAGCCGTAGTTGCTGAAAACAAGCGCATAAACGAGAAGCGGAATAGTCTACTGACACAAAAGGCGGAGCTTGAAGTGCAGATTAAGGCTAGTCAAGAGGCTTCCATTAGCTTGCCAAAGCTAGAGTGCTTTGTTGAGCTAATGCGACAGAAGCTAACCACGCTTGACTATGATACTAAGCGGCTGGCTCTTGATATGCTTAATATCAAGGTGTGGCTAGACGGTCACGACATTGAAATTACCGGCGCGCTGCCGATTGTAGAAGATGCTATTGTGACTACGCAATCTTTATCGGCTCACCCCCTTCAGTGATTAGCTCGGTTCTATCCAGTAACAGGTGCTGCCAGATTTTAATAATTTGGCTCTCGGGAACATTGTTTATCAACCTACCCCCTCAACTCACTTTAGAATTCAGTAGCCTTCTACTGGCTACCGACTACCACTTTATTTAACACGATATCGTGTATTGAAAACCTAATAAAAGCGGTTTGCTTTGGCTAAACCGCACCAGTCTATGACTCTTCTAATCTGTCTCGGGATAAAGCAGGTTGGTAAACCTCAGGGCACCAGCTACCCCGCCACCCATCCACAATTGGTTATTGGCAGCATTTACCACGGCATCAACTTCAAGCTGGGTAATATCCCCGTGGTAGACTTCAATCTTAATCATGGCTTGCCTCTGGGGCATCTTACACGGTTTCGTGTATAATGTCAAGGCTTTTTAGTCTGTTTTTCAGCAGGGATGGCCTGATATTCAAATTTGGCTCGTTCAGCAATAATAGAAAGCAGGGTAGCTGAGGTACCGCGGGGTCGATACATCCCGGTTTCCCACTCGCTTATTGTTTGCTGGCGCGTGCCTAGTCTGCTTGCCAGCTCACGCTGGGTTAGTCCTAAATGTTGCCTTAGGGCTTGGATGTGCTTGTTATCCCATTGTGGTCGGTTCACTTTGTCCTGATTACTCATTAGTTAGATTTTACACGTTTCAGCGTAAGTTGTCAAAAACGAGCAGTATATAGTTAGGCTGAAATTTCGGGTGAAAAAGAGCTTTTATAGGGAATGAGACCAAATTAAGCCTAAAAATGCCTCTCAATTGCTGACATTAGCTGTAGATAATTATGTATTGAGTTGCGATGGATGTCTACTTGGGTTATTATACATCAGTTAGCACTCGCAGGGTCAGAGTGCTAATAAATTGAGCCTGTAATTGGTTAATTGAGGAAGGAGGACTAAGATGGCGGTTAAGCTTCAACCATTGGCTGACCGGCTGGTGGTGAAACCTAGTGAAAGGGAGGAGGTGACCAAAGGGGGGATTGTTTTGCCTGATACAGCTAAGGAGAAACCCCAGGAGGGGGAGGTTATGGCTGTTGGTCCGGGCAGGTTATCTGAGGATGGGAAACGGATAGCAATGGAGGTCAAGGTGGGTGATATAGTGATTTATGCTAAGTATGGGGGTGTGGAGTATAAGATTGACGACAAGGAAGTTATAATCTTGCGTGAGAGCGATATTCTGGCTAAGAAAGGTAAGTAAGGAGGAGAAAAATTGGCTAAACAGATTATATTTGATGAGCAGGTTAGGCGTTCCCTAAAAAAGGGAATAGATGTTTTGGCTGATGCGGTCAAGGTGACCCTAGGACCTAAGGGGCATTGCGTGGCGTTGGAAAAAAAATGGGGGGCACCGTTAGTAATCGATGATGGGGTTACTATTGCCAAGGATATTGAGCTTCCTGACCCCTTTGAGAACATGGGGGTGCAGTTAGTTAAGGAAGCAGCCACTAAAACCAATGATGCCTGCGGTGACGGCACTACTACATCAACTATTCTGGCTCATGCCATTATTAGCGGCGGCTTTAAGAATGTGGCCGCTGGGGCTGAGCCTATGGCACTAAAGAGAGGGATTGAGAAGGCAACAAAGGCTATTATTGATGAGTTGAAGCGGGTATCGACCGAGGTAAAGGGTAAGGACCAGATTGTTCAGGTAGCTACTATCACCGCTGTCGACAGAGAGATTGGTGATTTAATTGCTGAAGTGATGGAGAAGGTAGGCAAGGACGGGGTTATCACTGTCGAGGAGTCCAAGGGTATAAAGTATGAGACTGAGTATGTGGAGGGAATGCAATTTGACCGAGGCTATATCAGTCCCTATTTCATCACTAATGCCGAGAAGATGGAAGCGGTGATAGACGACCCCTACATCCTTATCACTGATAAGAAAGTCTCGGCTATGTCTGACCTTCTACCGGCTCTAGAGAAGATATTGCAGGTGACAAAGAACCTGCTTATTGTCGCTGAGGACGTGGAAGGTGAAGCCTTGGCTACCCTGGTGGTCAATAAGTTGCGGGGCACACTTAATGCTATGGCGGTTAAGGCTCCTGGTTTTGGTGACCGGCGTAAGGCAATGCTGGAGGACATGGCAATTCTCACCGGGGGCAAGGTAATTTCGGAGGAAGTGGGGCGCAAGCTAGACTCGGTTACTGTGGAAGACCTGGGTAGGGCTCGCCGGGTAACCTGTGATAAAGATAACACTACTATTGTTGAGGGTAAGGGCTCGGAAGAGGCGATTAAGGGCAGAATCAAGCAGATTAGGGCTCAAATAGAGGAGACAACCTCTGATTTTGACCGTGAGAAACTCCAGGAGAGGCAGGCGAAGCTGGCGGGTGGGGTAGCGGTAATTAAGGTAGGAGCGGCTACTGAGGTTGAGCTTAAAGAGAGGAAGCACCGGGTTGAGGATGCCCTGTCGGCTACGCGGGCGGCGGTGGAGGAGGGCATACTGCCTGGTGGTGGTGTTGCCTTGCTCAATGCGGCTTCGGTTCTGGATAAGCTAGAGGTTACCGGGGATGAAGCTACCGGGGTTAATATTGTTAGGCAAGCTATGGATGAGCCGATTCGGTGGATTGCCACAAATGCTGGCAGGGATGGGTCGGTAGTTGTGGATGCAGTTAAGAAGAGTCCAGCCGGAATTGGTTACGATGCTGAAGCCGATGACTTTGGTAATATGGTAGAGAAGGGCATTATTGACCCAACCAAGGTGGTAAGGTCTAGTCTGGAAAATGCGGCTAGCATTGCGGCTATGGTTTTGATTACCGAGTCACTGGTTACTGATATACCAGAGAAGGAGAAGATGCCAGGAGGGCCGGGTGGTATGGAGGGTATGTATTAGTCGGTTTCTGCTTGAGTGGATTGAGAATAGCCGTGGGCTGAAGACCACGGCTATTTTGTTACTAGAGCTTAAGCAGTTCTTCCAGAGGCTCCTGAGCAGTGATAGGTCCAACTACAGCCAGGCGGAGTTGGCTGCCTACCAGTAACTCTTGGGCTAACTGCTTAAGCTCGTCAGCAGTGATGGCATCAATAATGGATACTACCTGGTCAACAGTGAGAATGCGTCCGGTGAGAATCTCCTGTCCTCCCATCCAGCCAGCAACATTGCGGGTATCTTCCATGCTCAGCAGGAGGCGTCCCTTGATTAATTCCTTTGCCTTGGATATTTCAGCTTCAGGGACTTTTTCCCTCAGTTGGGAAAGCTCTTTCAGGATAGCCTTAATGGCTACCGGCAGGTTTTTTGGTTCTACACCGGCATAGACAGTAACCGAGCCTGAGTCGAGGAGGTAATCGGCATAGCTGTGGATACTATAGGCAAGGCCTAGTTTATCCCTGATTTCGGTAAACAAACGGCTGCTCATACCTGCCCCCAAGATGGCATTAAGCAGGTCAAGGGTGTAGCGCTGGGGGTGGAACAGTGACAGTCCGGGTAATGCCAGGCACAGGTGGGCTTGCTTGGTGTCCCTTGTCTCAACCTGTAGCCGTGGGTTCGGTTGTTCCTTATAAACCGAGTATCCAGGACGAGGCTGCTGGTTAGTCCAGTTAGCCAGAGCTTGGCTCACAGCGGTTACCGCCTCCTGGTGCTGCATATTACCGGCGATGGTAACTACCGTGTTATCAGGTTGATATTGACTTGTCAGGTAGCCAAGCATTATGTCTCTGGTAATGGCCGTTACTGATTCCTTACTGCCAGCTATATCGCGTCCCAGGGGATGCCCGGGCCATAAAAGCTCATCAATGAGCATATCAACCTGCTGTGACGGGGAGTCTTTACTCATGTTAATCTCTTCAATGATGACCTTGCGTTCTCGCTCTATTTCCTGAGGGTCAAACCTGGAATAGAGTAGTATATCTGCCAGCACATCCAGAGCTAGGGGGAAGTGGGACTGAGCCACCTTACACCAGTAGACGGTTAATTCCCTGTCAGTGCCCCCGTTAAGGATTCCGCCCACCCCTTCTATTGCCTCGGAAATCCCCCTGGAAGTTGGTCGCTTTTGGGTGCCTTTAAAGAGCAGGTGCTCAATAAAGTGTGAAACCCCGGCCTCGGCCTCAGTCTCGTATCGGGAGCCGACACCAATAAAGATGCAGATAGATACCGAGTGGGTATGAGGCATGGTGGTGGTGATAACCCGTAGCCCGTTATCCAGCGTGGTCTTTTGATACAATATTCAGCCTCCTTAATCAGTGTTAAGTGACATTCTAATGGAGTTCCCTATCAGGTGTCAATTTGACAGATTATTTATTAACCCTATCCCCTTTATCCCCTTCCCCTTATTAAGGGGAAGGGGGAAGATAATTTCTTAGAGGGGCTACGCCCCTCTAAGACTTCCTTGATTATTTCTCCAAGATATGGGGTGTTTAAGAGGGGTGAAGCCCCTCTTCTAATATCCCTTCCCTTATGCAAGGAAGATATTCCTATCATGGAGAGGGGGATAAAGGGGGTGAGGTAGATAAGTAATATTTAATGCTCTCGTTCAGATAGATAGGTGACACTTCAAAGTATAAGGGTATCCTCCACTTTAAGTTGGGAACAAGCCCTAGTAGTTCCTTGTGTCATTGCGAGGCACAAAGTGCCGAAGCAATCTCCAGGAATGGCCGGGGATTGCCACGCCTTCGGCTCGCAATGACAAGGAGGAGGTAAGGTGTCATTAAGGTATTGGACAAGTACTTTAAATTGACTTCACTAGCGGGCACTGCTAACATTAGGGAAATGATGTCTAGGCTTTCTTTATTCCCCTTAACTGCTGAGGTAAGTGGCGGGGGTCACCTCATAAT
>CAZQRE010000021.1:0-11396 GCA_964595695.1 uncultured Dehalococcoidales bacterium | reverse complement strand
ATCCAATGGCCGACGATTATCACTATCGCTATGTGGCCCGTTCTAATGTTGATGTACTACCGACTGGCGCGTAGAGAGGAGAAGGAAATGGAGAGCCGCTTTGGCGACCAATATGTGACCTATAGACAGCGGGTGCCCATGTTCTGGCCGCGGCTAGCAGCGGCATCGCGGACAACAAAAGCATCAAGCTGGTTGGAGAAAGAATAATGAACGGCATCGTCATTAATATAGACCCGGTAATCTTCCATCTCGGCGCTTTTGAGCTTCGCTGGTATAGCCTGGCTATAATACTGGCAATAATAGCCGCAGTGCTGATAACGGTGCGCCTGGGCAAAAAGAAAGGGATTGCCACCGAGGAAATCTACTCCCTCGCTATCTGGGCGGTGATTGCCGGGATAGTGGGCGCCAGATTGTTTCATGTAATAGACCATTTTGACCACTACACAGGTAACCCGCTTCAGATATTGCAATTTCAACAGGGAGGTCTGTCTATCTATGGGGCGCTAGCCGGGGGAGGGGTGGCAACTGTTGTCTATACCAGGATAAGGCATATACCGCTGGGCCGCCTGGTTGATGCTCTAGCTCCAGGTTTGCTTGTAGCTCAGATAATAGGTAGGTTTGGTTGCATTATTAACGGGGATGCCTACGGCGGTGTTACCAGTCTACCCTGGGCTTTCATTTACACCCATCCTGGTGCCTCGATTCCGTCGTACTTGTTTGGTCTGCCCACCCATCCCTATCCAGTATATGAGATAATCTGGAATGCGGTAGCCCTGGTAATAATTCTGCGGCTTGGCCGCCACTTCAAGAAGGGTGGTCTAGTGTTCCTGAGCTATCTATCGCTCTACTCTCTGGGGCGTTTTGTCCTTACCTTTGTGCGACAGGAGAACCAGTTCTTCTGGGGATTGCAGCAGGCTCAAATAATAGCCCTGCTGGCTTTTCTAATCTCCCTAATAGCCATGATGTATTTTACCAAGGTGAGGCGAGTGCCTGAAAAGATAACTTAGAGATGAGAAGCAACAACAATCAAAATGAATCCATGTCTCCGGGGGAAGAAGATAACCATATAAATAGAAAAACGCTATGGTTCCTGTTGGCTGGCGTTTTTCTCATCTCATTTAGCCTGCTGGCCTTTGAGATAACCCTTACCAGAATCCTTTCCGTAGTGCTCTCTTATCACTACGTGTTCGTCGTCGCCTCTTTGGCTTTACTGGGACTGGGCACCGGCGGCATCTTCGTTTACTTATTTAGACGACAAAGGTCAAGTAGGCATGGCGGATTTGGCTCTTTGGGTATCTTTCCCAGCCTGTTCTCGTTGTCGATTCCCCTTTCTGTAATACTCATAACCCGGATTGCCTATTTTGAGAACATCCAGGACAATATCCTGCTGTACGGTTTCCTTCTTTTTACCCCATTCTTTCTCGTCGGTGTGTTCCTGGCAGAAGTCTTTCGTACATTTCCCGCCCTTAGCTCCAGGATTTATGGTGCAGACTTAATTGGAGCGGCGGCTGGCTCTCTTGGGGTCATTCTCATCCTAAATAGTCTCGGTGGCATAAATAGTAGCTTCCTCCTCGCCCTGGTTGCTTCAATAGCAGCCTTGCTCATTGCTACCACGATGCCTGGGAGAAATATTAAGGGAGTCATCATATCTATCGCCAGCCTGGTGATAGTACTTGTCCTATTGGGGGTAAACCTCGTCGGCTCTTACCTGCCCGACGTGCCCGTTGGAACAAACCCAGCCAAGGAGATTCACCATGCTCTATCTTCCTCGCCGGGAGAGATAATCGAGACCAGGTGGAGTGCTTTTGGCCGCACCGACTTGGTTGCCTTTAGCGACGATTCGGAGGAGATGGCTATCTTCATAGATGGGACCGCCGGGACGCCAATGTACCAATTTAGCGGTGATTTTGACAACCCAAACCCTAGAATTGATAGCTTAAAGACGGATTTCCCGGGTTATCTACCCTTCCTTTTCTTGCAGGAGGAAGAAAGAGATAACGCCCTTATTATAGGGCCAGGTGGAGGAAGGGACATACTTCTGGCTCTGATGGGAGGTGTCGGTGAGGTCACTGCCGTTGAGGTGAACAAAGAGCTGGTAGACATAGTGCGCGAATATGCCTGGTATAACGGCGGCATTTATACTGACTTCGATAATGTGACCATAATTGTTGATGAGGGGAGAAATTTCCTCAAGCGGCAGACGGAGAATTACGATATCATCATGCTTACTCTCCCTATCACCAAAACCAGCCGAAGCCTGGAGGGATACGCCTTGACCGAGAATTTTCTGTTCACCACGGATTCCATTAATGACTATTTGGAACATCTAACTGACGAGGGACGCCTGATAGTTGTGGGCCACGATTCCGTTGAGATATTAAGGCTCCTTTCTATTTCGCTGGCGGCTCTCAATGAAAGTGGTGTCGATAATGAAGCAGCGATGGAACAAATTTACATCGTGGGCGCGGAGATGTATCCCGTGTTTGTATTGAAAAAAACACCGTTTGAGCCGACAGAGATGGTGTCTATACATCAGTCAATACACCAGCTCGGGTATGACCCGACCTTATCCTATCTGCCCGGTATCAGGCAAGGTAGCTGCACTTCCCACATGGAGGAAAATCGTTTTGATGAGTGCGGTATGCTCTTCCCACTGATTACGGCTATAAGTACGAGAGAGATAGGCTTGAGTGACTTAGAGAGAGTCCTTGAAGAGAATGGCCTCGATATTAGCCCGGTAACGGATAATAGCCCGTTCTTTTACAAATTTGAGAAGGGAATGCCGCAGTCTGTGTCTCAGGTTTTCTGGGCAGCGATTGCTATGATACTGCTTGTGGTAGTGGTGCCACCGCTATATTGGAAGAAAAGGCCTTCCCATAGAGAAGCGTATTCAAAGAGTAAGAGAAGCTTCAATAAGAACTCACTCAGGTTCGTGGTGTTATTTTTGATGCTGGGTGTAGGGTTTATGTTGGCTGAAATTTCTCTTATCCAAAGATTGGTACTCTTTCTAGGCCAACCAGTGCTATCTTTGGCAGTCCTGTTGTTTTCACTTCTAGTAGGCGCGGGGATAGGTAGCCTATATAGTGGTCGCTTTACTTCAGACAAGATAATCAAAGTGATTGCCGTTGTCTCTATATCTATCGTCGCTGTGCTAGTCAGTTATGCTTTTCTCCTTCCCCTTATCTTTAACCAACTCCTGGGGTTGAGTCTTGCTATCCGCTTGTTGGCTACGGTGGTCATATTGACCCCTCTGGGTTTTCTTATGGGATTCCCCTTCCCCTCCGGCCTGAGGTTATTGAAAGAGATGAGGATGGAAAACTACATCCCATGGATGTGGGGCATTAATGGCATAAGTTCTGTGTTAGGCTCGGCGATGGCTATAGCCATAGCCATAAGTCTTGGACTTACCGAAGCACTTTTGGTAGCTGCTGGCTGCTATTTCGTCGTGTTTTTGATGTTTCAAAGAACCCGGCATAAAAGAAGTTTAGCCAAGGTAGGAGGTGATGTCGATGTACAAGTTACTAACATGCTAAGAGCAAATAACATTAAGGCTTAATTAAATTTAAAAAAGGAGGTGAGGGAGATGGGAGGATGGCTAAAGCGTCTGTTTGGCGGATGCCATGCCAGTCACGAGATGAAAGAAGGTGGCAAAATGGCTAAAGACCCAGTTTGCGGGATGGAAGTGGACGAGAAGAAGGCAGCAGCTAAATCGGAGCACATGGGGAAGACCTATTACTTCTGTGCCCCTGGCTGCAAGAAGGCCTTTGATGAGAATCCAAAGAAGTACCTCAAAGAGGAGCCCGGGATGAAGCACGGGTGCCATTAAGAAGATATGGGATGAATTTCAGGGACTTTTTGCCTAAAAGGTTATCACGCCCATTTTTGTCAACACTATAGCCTGAGGAGGACGCCCGGTGCAAGTCGTTTAGACTAGCTTTGCCTGTTAAACCTAGGCAAGTCGTCGTCCAGCTTTGTGGGGCTGGGGTTACAATAGGCAGAACTTTTGAGCTCGTTTTCAGTCTCGCAATTTAAACGCATAGCTCTCACTGAAAACAATTTTAGCAATTTATTACGTTATGCGCAATGAGGTAACGACAACATTTTAGTATCAAGAGTTCATTGTCCGGTGAATAGCCCGATGGATTTAGGCCTCTGGCAATCTCCGAGGTCTGGTAAAACTAAGCAATACGACTGACTCCCTTTTCAGATTAAGTAAATTCAACGCAACTTCTGTTTAATTAGGATTCCAGTTTTACCATAACTGCAAGAGCCAGAGCGTCTCCCTTGCTGTTTCGCAGAGTGAAAACCAGCGGTTGTTGCTTTTAAGAGTGGCGATGCTTATCCTTTAGTTTATTTTTGCAATTAACATTGTACGAGTTTATGAATTAGCCTATGTAGCAAGAAAGGAGGTGAACTAATGCAAGCATATTGCGTGAAGTGCCGGCCAAAAAGGAAATGAAAGACGCTAAGGCCGTAACCATGAAGAATGGTAAACCAGCAACTCAAGGTGTGTGCCCAACATGTGGCACTAAGATGTTCAGGATCGGGAAAGCCTAAAGATATAAGTATCAGAAGTTAGAGAAGGCTGGGTGTTGGTCACGATACCCGGCCTTTTTATTGCGACAACACATTTTAAGCTTATGTGCAATAAACAAGTTGGATGATTGTATAACCCTGATGAGGTAGTAGCGTGGATGCTGGGAAAGTCAACTTGACTGGGGTGTAATTATTGCGAATTTGCCAAGATTGGTGCTACAATCAAAATCGAGGGATTTCTGGTCATGGTACAAATACTGCGAAATAAGAATCTGGCTACAAAGTTCCAAGTACTGGTTGAGATAGCCGCTTACCAGCCCAACATACAGCAGAGGCATATTGCCCGGAGACTCGGCATCACCTCACAGGCAGTTTCGGGGTACATCAAGGAATTAGTGAAGGATGGCTGGCTAACCTCAGATGGGCGCTCTAGATATAGAATAACTAGAGAGGGTATGAATTGGGTTCTCAAGGCGTTTAGAGAGCTGCGGGGCTATTCCACCTTTGTAGAGAAAGCATTGACGAATATAACAGTTTGCTCCGCAGTAGCAGGCTGTGATTTATCTCAAGGTCAAGTAGTAGGACTAGAAATGAAAGAGGGCTTACTCTTTGCCACTGATGCTTTACGAAAAGCGGCAAAGGGAGTAGCAGTTTCCAATGCCAGAAAGGGCGAGGATGTAGGCATCTCTAACATAGAGGGGATAGTGCCTCTTGAGATAGGTGAAGTAACTATCCTGAGAGTGCCTGGCATCCAAAGAGGCGGCTCTCGGAACGTCGACATTGCAAGGTTGAAAAAGGAGCTTAACAACAAAGAGCTTGTTGGCACTATAGGTATTGAAGCTTTGATTGCACTACGGCGTATAGGCATTGAACCTGACTACCTCTATGGTGTGACCGAGGCAGCCATTGAAGCAGCTCACTCTGGTTTGTCCTTCCGCATACTCTGTACTGATGATGAAGTCCCTAACCTACTTAAACGACTAGAGGAAGAGAACCTGAGTTACAAACTCTTGGGCTTAAGCACGGATAGCAATCTGGAATAATTCCCCATTTGAGGGCTGGCGACCCGGCTTCTAATCCACCATCTTCTAAGATGCCAACCGCTAGCAAGTTTGGTTCTACGTCAATAAGTGTGAAAATCCTGGCCTCGCGCCTTTGAAATTAGTTGCCAATATCCTCAGCCGGAAGTTATCCATGTTCCGGTAGCCATAAGCCATCCTCTTTATGGTCTTAATTCGGTTGTTTTTTCCTCAACAAAGCCATTGGTTATTCTCTCCTCCAACAATCCAAGCCTTTCCTCAGCCCTGCTCCTGTTCGTTACCCTGTACCACCGCCTAAAGCTCTCCTTAAGCACCCATGCCCTCTTCAATTCAGGATAACGGTAGAATAGCTGATTTAGCCTTTCCTTTTCCCAGGTTACAGATGGCCGTGTGATATAGACGCCGTCTCCTCACTGAGAACTCATCCAGACTAATGAACTCGGGTGTTTCTGTCACCTCTCTTGTTCCAAGTCTTCCCCCTACCTCCTCGGCAAGGCATCTCCTCACCAGTCCTTCACCCACCTTTTCCTTCTGGGCTGTCCTTCTCACTGTCTGATAAAGTGCTTCCCGCCCCAGGTATTCCCTGAGCCTGCGACTTGACCGTCTCCTGGAACCGAAAATTTCAGACGGTTCGGTGAATACCTTGCCACAGAAAGGGCATCGGGTGCTTTCAACTACCCATTTTCACACTTAATAGTGTAGACCGATAGAAACAGCCTCTTACTTTGTGAGAGAAAAGGTGCTATAATAGGCGGAACCTACAATGGTCAAGCTGAATTAGCCAAGATATATTAGGGAGACTAATTTGAAAATACTTCTTGTTTATCCCCCATACCCGGACACCTTCTGGAGTTTCAGAAGCGCGTTAAGAATGATTTCTAAGAAGGCAAACTTCCCACCGCTAGGTTTATTAACTGTAGCCGCCATGCTCCCCGATGTGTGGCAGAAAAAGCTGATAGATATGAATGTAACCACTCTAACCGATGAAGACCTTGAATGGGCTGATTATGTGCTTATTAGTGCTATGGTGGTACAAAAGGAACCAGCAAAAGAGATTATTGCCAGATGTAACAAACTGGGTACCAAGATTGTTGCTGGCGGTCCCCTGTTTACTACCAGGTATGAAGAATTTGATGGGGTAGACCATTTTGTACTTGATGAGGCTGAAATTACACTTCCTCCCTTTTTACAAGATTTAGACAAAGGGTGTGCCCAACACATTTACACATCTACCGAACGACCAGACCTAAGAAAAACTCCTGTCCCTCTGTTGTCGCTTATCAACTTGAAAAAATACTCATCAATGAATATTCAGTATTCCCGAGGCTGCCCTTATGACTGTGAATTCTGCGATATTATGGTCCTAAACGGGCATAAACCACGAACAAAGGATAAAGACCAGTTGCTTGCCGAACTTGACGCCCTATATAATTATGGTTGGCGGAGCGGTTTATTCCTTGTTGATGATAATTTCATAGGTAACAAGCGAAAATTAAAGGCGGAAATTCTACCGGCAATAATTGAATGGGCAAAAGAGAGGAAATACCCCTTTATCCTATGTACACAAACATCTATAAATCTTGCCGATGATGAAGAGCTAATGCAATTAATGGTCAAGGCTGGCTTCACCACGGTATTCATTGGCATTGAAACCCCGAATGATGAAAGCCTAACTGAGTGTAATAAGCTTCAAAACAAAAATCGTGATTTACTGGCTTCGGTGAAGAAGATTCAAAACTATGGACTACAGGTGCAAGGAGGATTTATTGTAGGGTTTGATAGTGACCCCCTCTCCATCTTTAAAAGCCAAATCAATTTTATTCAAAAAAGTGGAATCGTTACCGCAATGGTCGGTTTACTTCAAGCTCCCCGGGGGACAAGACTGTTCCAGCGTTTGAGTGAGGAGAATCGCCTACTTAGTGGTTCTTCTGGTGACAATACCGACTGCTCCCTCAACTTCATTCCCAAAATGAACTATGAAACACTCATCAGCGGCTATAAACATATCCTAAATACAATTTATTCACCCAAGCAGTATTACGAACGGGTCAAAACACTTCTAAAAGAGTATAAACCTCAGGGGATAGCAAGGGGCAGACTCCAGCTCTACCATGTTAAGGCATTTACTAAATCTATATGGTTTTTGGGTATCAGAGAAAAGGGGAGAAAGTATTACTGGAAGCTGCTTATCTTAACCTTATTAAGATGGCCACGGTCTTTTCCTTTATCCATAACCCTTGCCATCTATGGATTCCATTTCCGCAAGATTATTGAAAAATACATTAACAAGCAAGCTAAGCCCCTTGATGTGGTCGACATTCGGTAAAGGAATTAGGCAAATTGCTTATGTGCCTTCTTGGTCTTGATAAGTCACCATTTTGCCAACAGACCGGTTATTTGTGAACTTAACTCCCTAGCCTACTCATCCTCAACGCCGTGGTCTTTAAGATAATCAATGGCATCCTGGACAGTTAGTATCTTTTCAGCATCCTCATCAGGTATCTCAACCTTGCAGGATGGATTGCTAAACTCCTCTTCCAAGGACATTATCAGTTCTACTAAATCCAGAGAATCAGCACCTAAATCGTCAATAAAGCTAGCTGATGCTACCACCTCCTCCGCCTCTACGCCCAGCTGGTCGACAACTATCTTTTTTAGCCGCTCATCAATGGTTGGCATTTTCCCCCTTCCTTTCCAAAAGCTTTCTATTTACGGCAAGAGCGCTAACTGAGCCCAAGACTCCGTTAACAAACTTGGATGAATTATCACTACCAAACATCTTGGCTAGCTCAACCGCCTCATTTATAGCTACCTTAAGCGGCACCTTATTATCAAGTAAAATTTCGAATATTGCAAGCCTCAGAATGTTCCTATCAACTACTGGTATCTGTTCTATCGGCCAGGCAGGAGCAAAGCTTTGAATATTATAGTCAATCTCCTCCCTATTCTGGATAACACCGCCTACTAGCTCACGGGTAAAGGCAGCATTTTCCTCTGATAACCCCCCCCTAGCCAGAAGACGTCTTACCACTGCTTCCATCTCATGCCCCACAGAGTCAACCTCATATAGTGCCTGCAGAGCCAGTGCCCTCGCTTTTCGCCGCTCCCCTGCCATAGATTACCCCTAAAACTAAGCCGCATTATATCATATCGGTCAACAATAGTATCACTCACGCAATAGATGAATATTACCTAACCTCACCCTGCTTAGTCCAGCGGCTCTGGCTGCCTCCAGGCACTCCATAGCTTGATGCCTAGAAGTAGCCGGTAAATCGGTCATTAAAAAATCAGGGTGGAAGGCAAGAAGAGCATAAGGAATATCAGGGTCAAGCGATGAGATGAAGGCAGCAATTCCAGCTACTTCCTCTTTGCCAACATAACCGGGGACAAGCAAGGTGCTGGCTACTAACAAGGGGGGAGATGTTCTCCTTTTAATATACCCAGCTAAAAACCGGAAGTTGTCTAAGGTTCTCTTATTGCTGACACCACAAAGGGCGATATGTATTGACTCACTCCACGCCTTGAGGTCAAACTTGATGCAGCCACCCGAGTTTAAGGAGAGCTCAGCCATCTGCTTTAATAAGGCAGGGTGCATTGAACCATTAGTCTCCCAGCAGATTCGGAGGATACGCCCTCGACCCTTCTTCAAAGCTAACCGTGAGGCATAGATGGCATGAGGTAGCTGGGGAGTAGGGTCACCACCAAAAAAGCAGATGCAAGCGGTATAGCTGTCAACCGCCTCAGCCAGTTTTGATGCTTTAACCCAAGCCCGACTACTGACTAACTGACGATAGTGCCAGTTCTGACAGAACAAGCAGTCAAAGGAGCAAGCCTGGTAAAAAACAGCCAAGTTCTTATAGCCATACTCAACCCCCCGCCGATAGGCAAAGTCAGGATAGCCAGCCCCTCCCCCTGCCGGACAAACCCAATCAGCCACACAATTAGTCGGCAGCGGGTCATAGTACCAGCTAACATTCGCCAAACTAGCGGTAGCCCCTTTTAACCTGCCGTCTATATTGGTGCGTAACCCGCAATAGCTTACCCCGCCCTCAGCTATAGAGCACTCATTCATACAGATATGGCAGGTCTTTCCACCCTTTGCCCTTGGCGGATATGGAGGCAGAGCAAACGGCTCCCTGGCTTTATCATGAGCCTGTTTGATTATAGGTAAGACCTGGTCAAAATGGTGGCGAATACAGTCGGAACACAACCCCAGGCTTTGAGAAGTAAATGGCGATTCCCTACCGCAGTGTCGGCACTTAACCAGGGTTCCAGTAGCTAAAGATTGAATACGAGTCCGCATTTTCATTCAGCAAGTAAGGTGGAGAGCGGCTATTACCCTCTGGGAATGACAAAGCTGGTTATAGGTATTAGAAGCCTTATCAGTAGCCTCCACAATAAGCTTAATACCCTGAGCGTCAAGGCTCTGTTTTACCTCAGGTAATACCCTCATCAAGCCTGATTCTCCGGTGCCAACTACCAGCACCTCAGGACTTTCACTTATGACCTCGGCTATATCATCGAGGCATAGCTGATGACCTGCCATTCTCCACCAGTTATCTCTAACCCTATCGGGGAAAATGATTACATCTGAGGTATACCTCTTGCCATTAACTACGACCTGTCCAAAGTGATAAGAATCAATAATATTCACAGACATTGTTTATTAACCTCACCCCCTTAATCCCCCTCTCCATAATAGGAAGATGCATTCTTTGCATGAGGGGGAAGAGATTTTAGAGAGGGGCTTCGCCCCTCTCTTACCTACACCCCCCTTCCCTTAATAAGGGAAGGGGGCAGGGGGATAGGTTGCTAAATGACCTCTTCACAGCCAGGCTCCGGCCATACCTCCGTCCACACTTAGCACCTGCCCGGTAATATACCTTGCCTCTTCCGAAGCCAGAAAAGCCACCGCCTCAGCCACATCACGGGGAGAGCCGAAGTAACCGAGAGGGATTTGCCTCTTAATCTGCTGCTTCCAGTCTTCTTCCAGCCGCTGTGTCATCTCAGTATCAATAAAGCCAGGGGCAATAGCATTAGCCGTGATGCCACGGGCAGCCACTTCCTTGGCAATCGTCCGGGTTAAGCCAATAATACCGGCTTTAGCTGAAGCATAGTTAGCTTGTCCCGGGTTGCCCACCAGCCCAACAATACTAGCAATACTTATAATTCTACCCCAACGCTGTTTAATCATATGTCTTAATACAGCTCTGGCACAAAGAAAGACACTCCTCAGGTTGACACTTAATACCTTGTCCCACTCTTCGTCTGACATCCGCATGACAAGCTGGTCCCGGGTAATGCCAGCATTATTCACCAGAATATCGACCTTACCAAAGGTAGATACGATTGTTTCCACCAGCCTGGCTACATCTGGTGACTGGCTCACATCAGCCAGAACCGCCAGACTCTGCCCACCCATAGCCTTGATTTCCTCAGCCACACTGTCAACGGGAGAAGCCTCACCAATATCATTGACGACGACAGTAGCCCCAACCTCAGCCAATTTCAGGGCAATAGCCCGTCCTATGCCCCGACCACTGCCAGTGACTATAGCTACTCTACCAGAAAGACCCATTATTGCCTCCTTGGGTTTTAACTTAGTAACCCTATCCCCTGTATCCCCTTCCCCTTATCAAGGGGAATTTGCCCTTGGCTGTGTAAGAGAGGCTTCGCCTCTCTTTGACTCTCTCTTAGTATTTACCCGCCCAAACAAGGTTGTTTATTAAGGGAAGTTTGAAGGGGCTTCGCCCCTTCAAAACCTCTTGTTCCCCCTCGTGCAAAGAATACATCTTCATATCTTGGAGAGGGGGATAAAGG
>CAZQRE010000020.1:0-11430 GCA_964595695.1 uncultured Dehalococcoidales bacterium | reverse complement strand
CTACCTATTGCCATAGCCGGGCGGCACGACTCCCTCTTATCGTTTGAAATCCGTTTCTTGTATTCAGTGACCGGTATGCTTACCCATGAAGAAGACCCCCTTAACGCAATGAAGCCTTATAGCGCTTTAAGAGACGGTTTTGTCCCCGGGGAGGGAGCGGGATTCGTTATCTTAGAAAATTTGACAAGTGCCTTAGAAAGAAATGCCCCCATCAGGGGGGAGATTATTGGGTATAGTTGCAACTGTGATACTAACTGTGACTTATTAGACCCTGACCCCAACGGGGAGGGGTTAGCCTATGCTATACAGGCTGCTCTGAGGGGGGCAAAAATAGACCTAGGGCAGGTTGACTATATTAATTCAGAGGGGAATGCCACGCTGAAAAATGATTTGAGTGAAACAAGAGCGTTTAAGCGGGTTTTTGGTAAGAAGGCTTATGATATACCGATTAGCACGGTTAAGCCTGTTATCGGTCACTCAGGAGCTGCTTCCAGTGCTATAGAATTTATCGTTACTGCCTTAGCTTTAGAAAAGGGTATTGTTCCGCCAACCATTAACTATACCGGTGGCGACCCTGAATGTGACCTGGATTATGTGCCTAATAACTATCGAGCCAAGAAGATGCAATACGTAGTTTCAGTAAATAAGGGGCTTGGTGGGCAAAACTGCGTCTTTATTCTGAAGAAATGTCCTTGACTGCGTTGACCTTTTCAGCATTCTCATTAGTAGAGGCAATTGCTGGCACAGCTTCTTAGAAAGGCTAGCCAAGGGAGAGATGATGAGGATTCTCTTAGTACAACCGAATAGTAGTGAGCAAATGGTTGGGTTCACCCCCATGATCCGGTCTGAGCCCCTAGCCCTGGAGATTATTGCTGCCGCAGTACCTGAGCACGAGGTTAAAATCCTGGACCTCCATGTCGATCCCTCACTGGCTGCTACTTTATCCTCCTTCGAGCCTGACTTAGTAGGGGTCACAGGATACACCACCGATGTCCCGAGGATGTGCCAAATCTGCCGCGAGGTGAAATCCTACCACCCAGGTATCACCGTGCTCGGTGGCTACCATGCTACTCTGTGTCCCCAGGACTTTGACTACGACTTTATCGATGTCATCGTCCTTGGCGAGGGAGAGATAACCTTCAAGGAATTGGTTTCTGCTTTGGTCGAAAAGCGTGACCTCAGCGAAGTTAACGGCATAATCTACCGCCAACGAGGACAGCAGGTAGCAACCAAACCACGAGACCTAATTGCCCATCTGGATGATTTACCACTGCCTGCGCGTCACTTAACAGACCGCTATCGTCCTCACTATCACTTTCAGTTCTGGGAAAACCCTTACATCGTTGAAACGGCACGGGGTTGCCCCTACCGCTGCACCTTCTGCGCCGTCTGGAAATTTCACCGTGGCAAATGCCGTTCCAGAGCGCCGGAAAGCATCCTCAAAGAGCTAGGAACCATCCCCTCACCAATCATCTGCTTTGTCGATGATAATTTCCTGCAAGACACAAGGCGGGTGGAAAGGCTCTACGAGCTGGTCAAGAATGACGGGATTCAGGCACAGTACTGGATACAGGCTCGCTCTGACAGCATTGTGAAACGCCCGGATATTATAAAGAAGTGGACTGAGATTGGGCTTGACTCGGTTCTTGTCGGCTTCGAGAAGCTCGGGGATGAGGAACTAGCCAGCCTCAACAAGGAGAGCTCGGTCAAAGACAATGATAAAGCGGCCCAGATCCTGCGAGATAACGACATAGATATATGGGGGATGTTCATCGTCGATCCCCAATGGACGAAACCCGACTTCGATGCCCTGATCGATTACGTGCACAGCTTAAAGATAAGCTTTCCAACCTTCACCATCCTGACTCCACTTCCCGGCACCGCCTTCTTCCAAGAGAAGCTGAAGGAGCTCACTACCTTAAACTATGAAGTCTTCGATTTTTTGCACTCGGTGCTACCTACCAAGCTCCCTATCGGGGAATTCTACTCCAACATGGCCAGGCTCTACAAAAGTACCACCATGGACTTGTACGAGCTAGAGCAACGGATCAAGTCGGGGCGCATCCCAGTTTCTTGCCTACGACGAGTAAGGGACATCTTGAGAGAGGTGACCAATCCCCAGGCCTACCTGAGGAGCACTGAGGCAGTCTCTAATAACAATACGAAATGAGGGACGGAGGGTAAAATTGGAAACAGAGGCTATATTTGACAGAGTTAGAACGATAATAGCTAATGTCATGGAATTAGATAAGGATGAAATAAATTTGGATTCTTCGCTGATTGATGACATAGGAATGGAGTCTGTTGATTTTATGGATGTTAGTACCAGAATTGAAGAGGAATTTAACATTGAGATAGCTGAAGGTGAGTTGTGGGACTTTGGCAGGATTTTTGCTGATGAGAGGATGATGAAAGAAGGGAAGATTACTACTAAGGGTGTAAAATCCTTGCGAGAAAGATATCCTGGGGATGATTTCCAAGAGGTTAAACCAGGGACCAGTCTAGCCGATATAATAAGTTTAATCAAAGTTAAATTTATCGTTAACTATCTGTGCCACAAGACCTCTTTAGTTGTAGCCAGATAGCCCAGGATAAAGGAAAGGTATGTATTCAACCGCTGTAATTGGGATTGACTTAATCAAGGTAAGCCGAGTCCAACGTCTCCTTTCTGGACATAACAAACATCTAAGGAAGATTTTTACTTTAGCCGAAATAGGATACTGCCAAGAGAGGCGTCATCAATTTCAACATTTTGCCGCCAGATTCGCTGCTAAAGAAGCTATGTTTAAGGCTCTAGGAACTGGATGGAATGGAGAGATTAAATGGACAGATATAGAGGTAGTCAGAGACGAAATGGGCAAGCCAAAGATTGATTTACATGGTAAAGCCAAGGAGATGGCAGAAAGGATAAATGTTAGGGACATATTGGTTTCGCTGTCTCACTGCTCAGATTATGCTATTGCCGAAGTAATCTTGGTATCAAACGGAGCCGATTGATAGAAAGGAGACTTTTTGGTGAACTATTTCTTTAGCGAACAGCAGCAGATGATTAAGAATCTGGCACGGAAGATTGCCGAGGAAGAGGTGTTACCGGTGCGTGCTGAACTGGACGAGAAAGAGGAATTTCCGTGGGACATAATGCGGGTGCTGGCTGATGTTGACCTGTTTCGAGTTTTTATACCAGAGGAGTATGGTGGGTCAGGCGGAGGCTGCCTTGATTTATGTCTTATAGTAGAGGAGCTCAGCCGGGTGTGCAGTGGCGTTGCCATCAGCTACGCTGCCAATGCCCTGGGAAGTTATCTAATATTGGCATATGGTACCCCGGAACAAAAGCAAAGGTACCTGCCTGATATTGCTGATGGGAAAAAGCTGACTGCCTTTGCTATCACCGAGTCGGAAGCTGGCAGTGATGTCGCTGCCATGCGAACATCAGCCGTCAGAAAGAAGGATAGCTATGTGCTCAACGGCACTAAACAGTTTATCACCAATGGTGGGGAGGCTGAGATTTACACAGTGATTGCTATTACTGACCCAGCCGAGGGGGCTGGGGGAGCCAGTGCCTTTGTGGTGGAGCGGGGTACCCCGGGCTTTTCTTTCGGCAAGAAAGAGAAAAAAATGGGCATTCGCTGTTCTGCCACCAGGGAGCTTATCTTTGAAGACTGCCAGATACCTAAAGAGAACCTTATCGGCAAGGAGGGCAGCGGTCTCATCGCGGCAGTGAGAACCATAGACCACTCGCGTCCCGGGATTGGCGCTCAGGCGGTGGGACTGGCTCAGGGGGCGCTGGAGGAGGCGGTTAACTATGCCACTAGCCGGATACAGTTTGGACACCCTATTTCCTCCTTTCAAGCTATCCAGCATTTGCTGGCTGATTTGGCTACCGAGCTGGAGGCAGCTAGGACTCTGGTCTATGCTGTGGCAAGAATGATTGATGCCGGCGCCAATCATTTCTCAGAAGAGGCAGCCATGGCTAAGCTGTTTGCTTCGGAAATGGCGATGAAAGTGACTACCGAGGTAGTGCAGATTTTTGGTGGGGTCGGTTACATGCGTGACTACCCTGTGGAGAAGATGATGCGCGATGCCAAAATCACTCAAATCTACGAAGGCACCAATCAGATTCAAAGAAACGCTATTGCTGCCGGGTTGCTAAAAAGAAGGGCGAAGCGAAGATGAATCTTATCGCCCTGGGGGAGTTACGGTAATCCAAAAATAAACTGGTAAAGGTCAGATATATAAGTAATTTCTATAACCCTTCGGCAAGCTTGTACATGTTTTCGTAAGCCTTTTTCAAGTCGAGGTCGCCTTTTTCCAGCCTATTTTTTAAGATATTCATTCTGTTTACAAATTCCTGCCTATCTTTATTTCTCACTATATCGGCCCATATTTTTGAGTTTCTCTGGAAGAGTTCTTCGATTTCCGTCATTTTGGGCAGGTTCATTTGCACGGAGGCATAAAACTCCGGGTCCTCTGAAATAACGCTCCCCACCAGCGTTAGCAGCACCTTATAAGTGCTCCCACCAATTGCTTCCATCTCTCTCAGTCGGTCAAAGTTCAACAGGGTATCAGCCGAAACTATGGCAATAAAATGAGAGAGCCCAAGAATGACTGCCATCATCTCATCGTGTTCATAGGGGGTCATCATGGTGGCTCTGGCTCCTCGTGCTTCTAAATATTCCCTGATTTTTTGAGCCAGGGCTGTCTCTTCTTCGTTAGTAGGTGTCAGAACAAAGCTCTGATTTGCAATATCTCTGGCGCCGGGACCAAACATTGGATGTGCCCCTAGCACTAACCCGGTTTTTATATGCTTGTGCATCGTTTCCACCGGGGATACCTTGATGGATGTAATATCTATAATAATCTGACCCGAATGGGTGTAGGGGCAGAGCTGCTCCACCACCTCCTCAAAGTTGTCTATTGGCACAGATATTAAAACCACGTCAGCACTCTTAGCTACTTCCACATTGGTGGCGACTTCGACACCCAGTTGTCGCTTGGCTTCCAGTAGCTTCCCTTCGTTTCTCCCGGTTATTATTACCTCCTTGCCATCCTTCAATAAGAAGCGGGCAAACCACTGTCCCATCTTTCCCGAGCCACCAATTATCGCTATTTTCATCTGCTCATCCTTGTCAGTTTGGGACTATTTTAACCTCATTCTCCAGTTTTTACCAGTGAACCCCATCCCCCTTTATCCCCCTTCCCCTTGAGGGGAAGGGGGAGGAAATTTGGAAGAGGGGCTTCGCCCCTCTTAAACACCCCGTTATTTACGATATTTTGGTGGTTCTCCCCAGTTTTCTTGGTAGAGCAAATTGTACAATAGAAAGAACTTTTAGGGCAGAGTTTGCCTTTACCTGATATGGGCGCTTGCATTGCCTTCCCCCTTGTATTATTATGTCGTGCAATGGGGGATTTGTAAGCGTCCTGCATAGTATTTTTGCTGGAGGTAGATAGTGGAAGAGCAACTTGAGCAGCAGAAGTTCGCAGTCCTCATAGATGGAGACAATGCCCAAGCCTCCCTTCTGCCCCAGATTCTAGCTGAAGTCAGCAAGGTTGGCCTGATTACAATCAAACGCATATATGGTGACTGGACCACTACCAATATGAACCAATGGAAGGAATCGCTTCACAAGCATGCTATTCAGCCTGAGCAACAGTTCAGGTACACCACTGGGAAGAATGCCACGGATAGCGCGATGATAATAGATGCCATGGACTTGCTACACAGTAATGATGTGCAGGGATTTTGCATCGTCTCGAGCGACAGCGACTACACCCGGCTTGCGACCAGGATCAGGGAAGACGGGCTCTTAGTTATAGGCGTAGGGGAGAAGAAAACCCCGGAAGCCTTCGTGAATGCATGTAACCAATTCATATACAGTGAGAACCTTACTGTGACCCAGGAGCCAAAAAAGAAGGGGATAAAGAGGCAGAAGGAAAAAGAGAGTCGTGACATTGGTGATCCACTTCCTCTTCTGATCCAAGGATTTGAAATGGCTGCGAAAGAGGATGAATGGACTTATTTAGCGACGATGGGCAACAGTCTTCGTCAGCTTGATCCGGCGTTCGACCCCCGGACCTATGGTCACCAGAAGCTACAATCACTACTCAAGGATTACCCTGACACATTTGTGCTCAAACATGACAGGTCTAAGAAGCCTCCGGTGGTGAATGTGGCGCTTACGCCCCAATACAGTGGTAGTTAATCCCCAGGCGTGCGCCTGCGTAAATACGCTAGTGTCGCACAATCGCTAGGTTGTTGGTTCGAATCCAGCCTGGCCCGCACTGGAAGCATTCCGAACTCTTTTTTGAGAGGAAGGAACTGATACTGGCTTTACAGCGGATGCTGACAAGTGAATTATACCAAAGAAAGAACCTTTAACGTAAAATTTGTTTTTCATTGATGAGGTGATAGAATTACTGGTGTGACGTAGCAAAATTTGGATTGTTGTTTGGAATCGGATTGGAGCAAGCATACACATGAACAATTCAGAAGATATTGGAGCAGAAATAATCCGGAGCCAAGAACGGTTCGCTAACAGCAAGATTGACTCTTATTTTAAATATTTTAGCGATGATGAAGATATCTTTGAGGGCATTTTCACTAATCATGTTATCAGATTCACGCAGCCACGCGCGCTTAATGACCCCCTTGAATCGAGTCCTATTATACGTTTTCATGATAATAAGATTAACTACCAAAGCTATGAGCTTAATGGTATGTTACTCCCAAGTATACAGCTTTTTTCACGCGTTCAGGTAATTGAGTCCCAGATAAATTCTTACGGAATATTATCACTCACACAGAACCCTTTTTCATTCAATATGTGGAGTCAATACGCAAATGGGCATAGAGGCTTTATCCTTGAATTCAAGCCAGATTTTAACTTTTACCCTAGTATGAAATCAAAATCTGGAACTGTGTATGAAGTTAAAAAAATCAACTATATTGATGAATACTCAATTTGCTTTGAAGATATAGTAGATAAAGATGGATTTATTCCAATAAAGGTCTTACATGATGAACTATTTTTCAAAAAAACTGTCCGCTGGAAGTATGAAAATGAGTATCGTATGATTAGACCTTTGTCTGACTACTCTGGTTATAAGCATCCAGAAACCAATTATGTCTATACAGATACAAACACCTACCTATTTCCCTTTGATTTTGATTCTGTTGCATCTATCATTCTTGGTGCTAGTATGTCACAAGAAAATAAAACCAGAATTATAGATATCTGCGAGAAAAATAACATCGTTCTTCATCAATCATATATCGTACGTAATGTTAAAGATAGATTTGGCGAACCAAGCACAGTAATAATCCTACAAGTAGAAGACAGTAACAAAAATGCTGTTATTAATTCTAAACCGCAATTATTTTGCACTGACACAGTTTGTCTTGATAATAGAGATATAGTTAAAATTACTAAATTAAGCGATTTGCCTTATTATAAAGACCACGAGAAAATAGTCGAGGAGTTATGGGATAATTTAAAAAATTCCTAAAACTCTCAAGCTATTTCTTATTAATCCCATGCTAATCTACTTAATTGCTTAATATTGATAACATCCTATTTTCATTTCCCAATAACTCGTTAGCAATCCGTTAGCAAAATTCCAAAAGGGGACCTCCTGTCAAGCTGATTTAGTCTTAAAACAGGCGGTTTTCTTTGCTTTGCTAGCCCAAGTTGGATTCGAACTGGAAGGGAGTTTAAGAGGGCGGTAGCCCTCTTTTAATTATCTCCCCCCTCTCCCTCTGGGAGAGGGGGATACAGGGGGTGAGGGTTAAACTTTAGGCTAAAAATAAGGCTATCAAAACCAGCTACTTTGCTTTAGGATACGAGCCCAGGACCTTTACGAAGATGGAAGAATTCCTTAGGTTCTCTAGAGCCTCTTGAGGTGCCTTATCTTCCCGGTGACCTTCAAAGTCCAGATAAAAATTATACTCCCAGGGTTTTTGTCTCGTTGGTCTAGACTCAATTTTGGTCAAATTAATTCTTCTAGCTGCCAGTTCTTTAAGGAATTCATACAGGGCTCCCGGCTTATGACTCACCGAAAAAACAATAGATGTTTTGTCATCTCCTGTCGGTGGCGAATCTTGTTTGGCTAAAATAAAAAATCTGGTGAAATTATTCGGATTATCCTCTATTTCTCGGTCAATAATCTTCATCCCGTAGATTTCAGCAGCTCTGGTGCTGGCAACGGCACCGCCATCAGTTATCCCCTTCTCCTTTATCATTTTCACACTGCCAGCAGTATCATAGGTTGGGATTAGTTCACAGTCTAGGTGTTTCAAGAAATCCCGGCATTGAGCTAGAGCTTGGGGATGAGAGTAGACCCTTCTTATTGTATCCAGTCGTGCCTCTGGGCTGGCTATCAGGCAGTGGGTAACCCGAAGTTCTATTTCACCACACACCCTGAGACTTGAGTCTAAAAGCAGGTCATATACCCGATTTATGCTTCCCTCAAGCGAATTCTCAATAGGAACGATGCCAAACTGTATCTCACCCTGTTCCACCACCCTGAAGACATCGTCCAGGCTTTCACAAGGTTTAACCTCGATTGAAGGTCCGAAAAAGTGAAAGGCGGCCTCCTCACTATAGGCACCGATTTCACCCTGAAAAGCAACCGCTATTCCCTGCATGCTTTTGGATACGGTGACTATCTGTCTATAAATGCTTTCTATAGCTTCTTGGTTTATTCCTTCTTCTCGGGCAATACATATAACATTTTCCACGACCTTCTTTTCTCTTTCCGCATCCTCAATTTGTTTTCCCTGTTTCCTTTTCTCCCTGCCTATTTCTTCGGTGATTCTTATCCTCTCAGCTATAAGCTTGACTATTTTGGTATCGGCTTCGTCTACTTTCCTTCTTAAATCTTCCAAGCTCATTTTATTACCCCCGGAATAAGCCCTGCCCTCATGGCAAAGTCACAAAGGGTTACTGCCATCATTGATTCTACAACCGCCACCGCTCTGGGCACAATACAGACATCATGCCTTCCCTTGACCTCCAAGCTAGTGCTTTGCATCTTTTTCATATCAACCGTCTGTTGGCTTTTGGCTATGGAGGATGTTGGCTTGATAGCCACCCTGACCACTATCGGCATACCATTACTTATTCCACCAAGTATGCCGCCAGCATTATTGGTCACAGTTTCTATTTTACCGTTACTGATGGTGAACGGGTCGTTATTCTCTGAGCCTCTTTTCCTTGCCGCCGAGAAACCTGAGCCGAACTCAACCCCCTTGACCGCCGGGATGGCAAAAAGAGCTTTGGCTAGGTCTCCGTCTAATGTGTCAAAGACCGGCTCCCCCCAACCGACGGGCACATTAAGAGCTATGCTCTCTATGACGCCGCCGATACTGTCACCGTCTTCCTTGACCTTTTCAATGGCTCTGGACATCTCTTCAGCGGCTTTCAGGTCAGCACACTTCAAGGGGTTTTGGTCGACATTTTCCCTTATTTCATCAAACCCTCTTGAGTCAGCCTTTATTTCTCCTATTTGGATAGTGTGCGCCAGAACCTCAATGCTGAGCCGGTTGAGCAATTTCTTGGCGATGGCTCCAGCCATTACAAAAGTGGCGGTGATTCTTCCCGAGAACCTGCCCCCGCCCCTGAAATCATTAAATCCTCCATATTTCATAAAGGCAGTATAGTCGGCATGACCCGGTCTAGGCAAGAATCTCATTTTTTCATACTCACTCGAATCAATATCCTTATTCCATATCAACAAACAAATGGGAGCGCCAGTGGTGACTCCATTGAAGATGCCAGAAAGAATCTCGACCTTATCCGCCTCGGCTCGGGTTGTTGCTACCACATCTATCCCTGGTTTTCTTTTATCTACTTCTCTTTGGATATCCTCCTCGGTGATTGGTAGACCGGCGGGGCAGCCATCTATGATAATGCCCACGCATCGACCATGGCTTTCGCCAAAGCTGGTTATTGTGAATTGCTTACCCAAACTATTTCCCATCTATCTTCACCTCGCCCCCTATACTTTTTAGCTCGTCCCAGAACTCAGGATATGTCTTGGAGACACATTCAGCGTTGTTTATTATTGTTCCTCCGGCTACTGAGCCGAGAATGCTGAACGCCATGGCAATTCGGTGGTCGCCCTTGCTATCTATGACCGAACCTTTTGGTTCTGAGCCAGTGATGGTCAATTTATTTCTCTCTTCCTTGACTTTTATACCGATTCTGTCCAATCCTTCCCTTAAAGCAGAAACCCTATCTGATTCTTTTAGCCGTGCCCTCTCTATCCCGCTAAGCTCGCTCACTCCGTCGGTGGCTGCTGCCAGAACTGCCATAGTTGGCAGAAGGTCTATGCAGTCGGATAAATCAGCTTTTATACCATTTAATCTTGACCTTCTCACTGTAACTGAATTTTCGTTGACTATGACTGAAGCCCCCATGTTCCTCAGGAAGTCTAATATCACCTTATCGCCTTGTAAACTTTCCGGGTTCAGGTTTTCGACTACTACCTCTCCACAAACAGCTCCCAGGGCTAAAAGGTATGAAGCTGATGACCAGTCTCCCTCCACTTTGTAGTTAGCTGGTTTATAGGTCTGCTTCAATACCTCGAATTCCCTGAAATCCGGGGAGCATTCTACATTTATCCCGAACTTTTTGAGACATTCCAGGGTCATCAATACAAACGACCGCGATTCTAAGGGCGTGGTCAGTCTGATTCTCACACCCTCGTCAGCAAAAGGGGCTATGAATAGTAAAGCTGATACAAACTGAGAACTTACATTACCCGGCAATTCGGTTACCCCACCTTTTAATCTGCCCCCGTTAACAACCACCGCTGCTTCTTTCTTGTCTTGGTGGCAATCAACCTCAAGTTGTCTGAGTGCTTGTACCAGGGGTTTTATCGGTCTTTGGGAAAGGGAAGGGCCTGCGGTTAAGCGGCTTTTGCCTGGGACTAGCGAGCAGATGGCAGTCATAAACCTCAGTGTCGCCGCCGATTCACCACAGAACAGGTCTGTATCTGGCTCGTGGAAATCACCGCCGGTGACCTGCCAGGAATCTTCTTTCTGATTAACACGAATTCCGACCCTGCTCAACACATCCAGGGCAGCCTGGGTATCATCTGAGTTCAGGGGGTGTAAAATTTCACTTTTGCCCTCGGTCAAGGCAGCGCACATCAACCCCCGAATAGTGTAGCTTTTTGAGGGAGGGGCTATCACCTTCCCGGTTATTTCGCTTTTAGAAATTGAAGCTTTCATCCTCTTTCAGCCTGCTTATTATTTGCTCGGCAACCGCATTAATATCCAGTTTTGAAGTATCTATCTTGATATCGGTTGCTGTCTCGTAAAAGGGCTTCCTGAATCTCAAAAGCCCTTGAATGGTTGAGGAGGGGTTGTCTACTTTAAGCAAGGGTCTTCCCCATCCCTCGCCCGATATTCGCTCTAGGATTACCCTCGGC
>CAZQRE010000019.1:11278-12028 GCA_964595695.1 uncultured Dehalococcoidales bacterium | reverse complement strand
TTAATCTCCATTGTGCTAACCATCATATCACAGCCTGAGTAAAGCCCCAAAATGAGTTATTTACTAACCTCCCCCCCTATATCCCCCTCTCTTTGACAAGGAGAAGGGGGCTTGGTTATGTAAGAGAGGCTTCGTCTCTCTTTGACTCTCCTTACCAAAGAGGAAAGGCCAAGGGAGTTTAAGAGAGGCGCTAGCCCCTCGCTTTTGTCCGCCTCTTCCCTGTGAAGGGGATTAGGTTTGAGCAAAATAAAGGGTTATGATATAGTAAAACTAATAGCTCTATCAGGATTCAGGAGGGATCGCATAGTGGCCTAGTGCGGGCGCCTGCTAAGCGCTTACCCTGAGAAATCGGGGTCGAGGGTTCGAATCCCTCCCCCTCCGCCATATAGAGTTAACATGCCCCTTGATAAAGGGGTATATTTTCAATGTCACCATAGGTCAAAGGATTATGCCTCAATATTATATCTGGACTATCGGCTGCCAGATGAATAAGGCGGAATCAGAGCGACTCGGTAGCTACCTGGAGCAACTGGGCTACCAAGCTACAGCTACCGCCGAGGAAGCTGATATTATTGTGCTTAATAGCTGCGTGGTGCGCCAGAGTGCCGAGAACCGGGTCATTAACAAGCTCAACGCCCTTAAATCACTAAAAAGGTCACGCCACAACCTGACCCTGGCCGTAACTGGTTGTCTGGTAAACTCTGATGCTAACCAACTTAAGCAAAGCTTCCCCTATGTTGACTACTAGTC
>CAZQRE010000019.1:0-11268 GCA_964595695.1 uncultured Dehalococcoidales bacterium | reverse complement strand
AAAAAGGATTACCCCCAAGTTGACTACCTTTTTAAGCCCGGGGACTACCCGCAGTGGCTAGAAAAAGTCGAATTAGGGCAGGTATTACCTCAGCACCCTTCACCCAGCACCTTTGTTCCTATCATTCAGGGCTGTAATAACTTCTGCTCCTATTGTATCGTCCCCTACCGCCGCGGTCGGGAAAGGAGCCGCCCGGTAGAGGAAATAGCGTGTGAGGTCAAAGAGCTGGTTCATCGTGGAGTAAGAGAGGTTACCCTGCTGGGACAAAATGTGGATTCATACGGGCGCGACCTGCCTGACAAACCAGACCTGGCTGATTTGCTCAATGAGCTAAATACTATAGATGGACTGTTTCGGATACGCTTCCTGACCAACCACCCCAAGGACATGAGTCCCAGGCTTATTGAGGCAATAGCTTACCTGGATAAAGTCTGCGAGCTAATTTGCCTTCCGGTTCAGTCAGGCAATAATGATATTCTAATGGCAATGAGGCGAGGTTATACAGTAGAGCAATACTGCCAGCTTGTCAGGGAGATACGCAGTAAGATACCCGGGGTGGCTCTCAGCACCGATGTCATTGTCGGTTTTCCCTCAGAAACCCAACCGCAGTTCCAGCAAACAGTCAACTTGCTCACTGAGCTAAGGTTTGATACCATCCATGTAGCTGCCTATTCACCAAGGTCGGGGACTATTGCCGCCAGGAAATTTGAGGATAATATCCCGCCTGCTGAGAAAAAGAGACGGCTAAATAAGATTGAGCAACTCCAGGAAGGCATCGCTGCTGAGATTAATTCCCGACTATTGGGCAAGACGGTTGAAGTTCTAGTAGGAGGGAGGCAAAAAGGTAAATGGCAAGGGCGAACCCGAACTGATAAACTGGTATTTTTTAGTGCTGATAGTGATTGCCTGGGGCAACTGATGAAAATCAGGATTGAGAAAACAAGCCCATGGTCACTACAGGGTAAGGTTGAATCTAGTAGTGGCGACTAAAATAAGGAGGGAGAATTGGAAAGGAATAAAATGTTAAATCTGGGGTTAATAGTGGGATTGGTCAGTACCCTGCTATTTATCGGCGGTTGTGTTCCAGCCGATGGAGAAGGAGGCTTCGGCTGGGAAATAATCATCTTCCCGGTACTGATTCTTGTCGTATTCTATTTCCTCATGATTAGACCACAACGCAAGAGACAGAAGGAACACCAGGAGCTGATAAGAGAACTTAGAAGTGGAGACTCGGTAATTACTGCTGGTGGTATTTATGGACGAATTGAAAGTATCAGCGATGACAGTGTAGTCATAAAAGTAGAATCAGGAGCGACAATGAGGGTGACTAGAAGTAGCGTAGTCTTCAAACCAGAGAGATAGAGATTATCAATCAACCATCTGAAGAACAAGTTGATAACCTTATAGACCTTGCCCTGGCTGAGGATACAAGCCACGGCGATGTTACTAGCGAGGCACTAATGCCACCTGAACTCCAGGGGAAGGCATCCATACTGGTTAAGGCAAGAGGAATTCTGGCTGGTGGTGAGATAGCCAAGAGGGTATTTCTCAGGGTTGACCCATCACTCAGGGTTGAGGTTCTTATTAAAGATGGGGCTAAGGTAAAACCGGGAGACATAGTCGCCGCTATTTCCGGTAAAGTAGTCAGTATCCTCAAAGCCGAGCGGACAGCACTTAATTTTCTCCAGAGGCTCAGTGGCATTGCCTCCCAGACAGCCCAGTATATAGCCAAAGCACGAGGACTTAATGTCAGTATTACCGATACCCGCAAAACCACTCCCGGTCTCAGGTTACTGGAAAAGTATGCGGTGGGCATAGGTGGCGGGCAAAACCACCGCCTTCACCTGGGTGACGGCATCCTGATTAAAGATAACCACATAGCGGCGTTACGTGCCCTGGGCATAAGCTTAAAGAATATTGTCACCAAGGCTAAACAGAATGCCCGGGGCTTAAAGGTTGAGGTAGAGGTCAGAACTGCCCAGGAAGCCCTGGAGGCAGTTGAGGGCGGGGCTGATATAATCATGCTGGATAATATGAGCCCTGATGAAATGCGCCGTGTAGTGGGCTTAGTCGCAGGTCGGGTCAAGATTGAAGCCTCAGGAGGCGTTACGCTGGCTAATGTCCGAGCTGCTGCCGAAACCGGGGTTAACCTCATCTCAGTGGGAGCTCTTACTCACTCTTCAAAAGCCCTGGATATCAGCCTTGAGCTTGAGCCACAGACTCTCAAACTACTTTAACTTAGATGATAAACTCCTTAAGCCAATTTGCCAGCCTTCACCTCGCGTGTTGATTTCTCTCTTTACTCCGAAGGCTCACTGAGATAGCCAGCCAAACTGGAACTCACCTTGGATAAGGCAAGCATTATACCCCAGCAAGCAAATACCGTGGCAGTAATTACGCATCCCAATATTTGTTTCTGCTACCAAGCAGAGGAGATTTAATTGAAAGCTATTCTCCTTTTTTCATTCTTTTCAAAACTCCTTTAGGATCATCGCGCAGTAGAGCAATTTCCCATATTATAAGGGCAACAATAATTACAACCAGTCCAAGTATCGTTGCACCTAAATTTATTTCAAAAAACTCTCCCCCCTCCATTAAATATCCCATCAAGTGGTCAACAAACCACATCAGTGTTGCCCCCCAGAATATCAAACTTAAAAAGCCAAGCTTATATTTATCCTCTGGAGCCTTTATGTACCATATTGCAGTTGTAATTACCGCCGCTAGGGAAGTAACTATAAGCCACATAGGTCACCTCCTGTTAATTTGTAGCTCTGCCAAAACTCTGCCTAAATTTTAGACCCCTTAAATTAAGATCCGGTGGGAAGTTCTTCTGCTTTTCTCTCTTTGGGTATAGCCTTTTCTCGTCGTTCAGCAATCATAACCATTATTGCCCAGACGGCTATTACCACTACAGTCATAGCTCCACCAATTGTTGCCATCTCATGAAGCATTACGGGTACCTCTGCCGGATTTTCCATTGCCGTTAAGAATGGCGGCCAGGGGACAACTTCTCCATGCCATATATGCTCGATTGCCAACAGTATGACTCCACCCCATAATAGTTTATTCAGCCAGCTCAACCTCCGGCTCCAGCTCAACCTCCCTTTTTCAGCCTTTTCCTCACCAACTTTCTTCTCTCTCTTCTCCACGACCTTCTGCGCAACGCTTGTCCCGATAGCCACTCCCATAGGTACAAGAAAACATGCCATTCTTCCACTCCTTTTTAAGTTTTTATATGACTTGCTTTACTTTCCTTTTTATTATGCAATAAACGATTAAAAACTTTACTCGTCTTTCACCCCCTTTCCTAAAAAGCTCTAAACTGTCTAAGGATAGTTGCTACTTAATGCATCTGCAATTATATGCAACGACAAATTAAAAAAATTTATTTACTGCAATTTACACAGCGACCAAAAATAGCCAAGTGCCTCAGGTCAGCGCTAAACTTATACTCTCGGAGCAAGGCACTCTTGAGAGAAGACAGCAGCGACTCATCAAGGGCGATTATAGCCCCACACTCCTGACAGACCAGATGATGGTGATGCCCTTTGCCCACCGGATGATATCTAAGTCGACCTCCCCCCAGGTCGGTCTCAGTTACCAGCCCGAGTCGTTTGAGTAATTCCAGGGTGCGATAGACGGTTGAGATGTTAACATTGGGGTATTTAGCCACCACCTGGGCATAGATTTCCTCGGCACTGATATGGTCATCGCTATTTTCAATAGCCAACACAATCATCATCCGCTGAGGCGTTAGACGATAGCCTAATTCGCTTAACTTATTAACTATGTCCTCAGCCTGACTCAATTAACTTTCACCTAATTAACCAGATATTATACTAAAATCATTAATTCTTTGCAACCCCTTGTAGTTGCATTGAGTTTCAATAAAATAATCTTTAAATTATTCTCTGCTATCCAATAGTATTGTTACCGGACCATCGTTATGGATTTCGACCTGCATATATTGCTGGAAACGCCCAGTTTCTACCTTTAGCCCGGTGGCGCCAGCCTGCTCCACAAACTGCTCAAATAATTCTTCAGCTTGGACTGGTGGTGCCGCATCAATAAAACTGGGACGGCGACCCTTGCTGGTATCAGCCAGGAGGGTAAATTGGCTCACCACTAATAGCTCACCTTTAATATCCAGAGCTGAAAGGTTAAACTTGCCTGCTTCGTCAGAAAAAATACGCAGGTTAATAGTCTTTTGTATTAAATAATGCGCATCCTTTTCTGCATCCCCACTGGCTACGCCGACAAAAATCACCAAACCCCGACCTATCCTACCCACTACCTCACCAGCAACGCTAACCGCGGCCCCAGTGACTCGCTGGAGCAGTGCCTTCACCCCTTCTTCCCCTTCCGTTTTTTCTCGGTAGGCAATTTCTCTCCGCCCTCCACCAACTTCGGCACATCGTCTTTACGATTGTCTGTGGTATAAAAGCCACTCCCTTTAAAGATAACAGGAATGGAGTGAATAACACGGCGAGCCTTTCCCTGACATTCAGGGCACACCGCTACCGGCTCCGCATCGAAACCCTGCTTCCTTTCAAAATGAAAGTGACAAAGACCACACTCATACTCATAAATAGGCATCTACTTCACCTCTCATCATTCTTACCCTAAGTTTACCGTCTTGAAGCTGAAAGCTACATCTTTCGGCAAGGCAAGCCCAACCTCTACCTCGATTGCTTTGAGAATAGCCACAGGAACGGGGCACATAAAATGTCTGGTACTCTGTGACGCAGCTTTGTAAGCGGAATAACCATCCCCGTCCTGCTTCCAGAGGCTTAGCCAGTCCAACTCCTTCAGTCCCTCACTCATTTTACTAACCACTTCACAGTCGCTGGTGACAGTAACTGTAACCTTGCGACCGGGGAGACCAACAACATCTATTGTAGTAGTGTTACCACAGATGCCAGCGTCAACAACTAGCTTAGTCGTCATCTCTGGTGGAACCTCCTTTCTCCAACACATCTTACCCCAATAGCTTCCATAAAGGCAACTAAAATCTTTAACTTGCCTAGACTTATGACTAAAAAGGGAGTAAAATTAGAGGTAGATGATATGCGTCTAGTAATTATAACTTTATCACAAGAACGAAAGGAAGCACTGGGATAAATGAGCCGGTGCTTCTTAAGTTAAGGAGGAATAACTATGCAGTCCAGCCTGATTGGGAAAATCGAAAAGGCAAAACGCTATGCCCAGGAAACAGACCGCATTACCTTCTGTGAGCTATTGGTGAAATTCCAGGGAGAGCATGATAATTACACTACTGGCTACAAAGACGGCAAATGGCATTGCTCCTGCCACTTTTTCCCAAGCTGGGGGCTTTGCAGCCATACTATGGCACTAGAGAAAATCCTGGGCAGTATGTTACCTGAAGAAGCGCTGACTACCCAATATGACGCCACCCCCTGAGTTTATTTATCAAGCTTGCTTCGCCAGAGGTCGCCCCCTTAAGTGCCCCCGCCTCTTTGCCACTCAATTGCCTCGGCTACCACAAACAGCGAGCCAGTAACGCAAATGAGGTCTCTGTCCCCAGCTAGAGCCAGAGCCTGGGATAGGGCAATGGAAACACCCTCCGCTACCTGCGTTTCTACTCCGTGCCTGGCAAACTCAGTTTTAAGTAGTGCCGGTGCCATAGCCCGAGGATGGCGAGAACAGGTGACAATAACCTTATCAAAAAGGGAAAACAACTCTGAGATTATACCAGCTATATCCTTATCCGAGGATGCCCCGATAACCAAGATAGCCCGGTCAAAGCCAAAGTATTGCTCCAGAGATTGCCTCAGCTTCTGGGCTGAATCGGGGTTATGAGCACCATCAACCACTATAAGAGGGCGACGGCGAAGAATCTGGAGCCGACCCGGCCAGCTTACCCGTGCCAAACCATCAATAATACTATCCCTGCAAATATTAAAGCCCTTTTCAGCCAAGACCTCAAGGGCAGCTACCGCAGTAGCGGCATTGCCTAGCTGGTGTTGACCCAGAAGGGGAATGGATAGCTTATAACTACCCAATCTTCCCTTCACCACAAGTAGTTGCCGATTAAGGTCGAAACTAAGACTTCGCCAGGTGACATCACTACCCACCCTGACCAGTCTTGCCCCACAATTGAGACAGGTTTCATCTATTACCCGAGCCACCTCGTCACGCTGAGGAGAAGTGATCACTATGCTACCGGGCTTAATAATGCCAGCCTCTTCAGCAGCAATCTCAGCCAGAGAGTTGCCTAATACCTCCATATGGTCAAAGCTAACCGAAGTAATAATGCAGACCTCGGGCTTTATTACATTGGTGGCATCTAGCCTGCCCCCCAACCCCACCTCCAGCACCTGAAAATCTACGCCCTTTAGTTTGAAGTGGGCAAAGCCCAGCGCCGTTAGCAGCTCAAAGGTAGTCAACTCGCCATAGATAGCCTTGTTGTTTACCGCCTCAACCTCAGGCTTAAGCCTCTCTACCAAGGTAACAAGCTCTGCCTCAGAGATTAACTCACCATCAACCCTGATACGCTCTCTTAAGTCATTGAGATGGGGCGAGGTGTAGAGCCCGGTAGTATAACCGGAGGCAGTTAGGGCTGATGCTATCATAGCCGCTGTGCTTCCCTTACCTTTGGTGCCAGAGATATGAACTGACCTGGCTTTTAGGTGGGGGTTGCCTAGCCGAACCAGCAGCTCCTCCATACGCCTCAGGTCATAATTAGCCGCATCGTACGGGACGTGCATAGTTTCATAGTCAATATAGCTGTAGATGTAATCTAGAGCCTGCTGATAATCCACGCTTGCCACTCCTTTACCAAATATAAGCCAATTATATCACCACTAATTAGTGGCAAACAATTAAAAGCTGGAAGCTGGTGAGGTTGCTAAACGACCCCGTATACACTTGACGCTACTCCACAGCCACTGATATTATCAACCTATTAAGGGGGGTGCCAGGTGAATTTCAATGAAAAGCTGATGACTGCCAGCCGGAAGAACAAAAGCTTACTCTGTATCGGACTTGACCCCGACCCAGAGCTGATGCCTAGCCAGATAAAGGTCTTTGAATTTAATAAGGCAATTATTGAGGCTACTTCCGACTTGGTATGCGCCTATAAACTCAACCTTGCCTTCTACGAAGCCCTGGGAGACGAGGGACTGGATGCCCTGAAGGGCACTATTAAATACATTCCAGATGATATACCAATAATAGGAGACGCCAAGCGGGGAGATATAGGTAATACGGCTAAAGCTTATGCCAAGGCTATTTTGGCTAACTTTGGCTTTGATGCCACCACAGTGAACCCCTACCTGGGCTTCGATTCAATAGAGCCCTTTATAGAGTACACCGATAAAGGGGTATTCATCCTGTGCCGGACATCAAACGCCGGTGCTGCTGACTTTCAGTCTCTTCGCTGTGAGACAGAGCTTGGCTACCGCCCCCTGTTTGAGCTGGTAGCCCTTAAAGCCAGTCAGTGGAACATTCACGGCAACATAGGGCTGGTTATCGGGGCTACCTACCCCGAGGAATTAAGGCTGATTCGGCAGAGTCATCCTGATATGCCAATACTAATTCCGGGCATTGGTGCCCAAGGGGGAGACATAGCTCTGGCAGTCCGCTATGGGGTTGATGCTCAAGGGGAGAGAGCAATCTTAAACTCGTCACGGCAAATTATCTACGCCTCTCAGGAAAGAGACTTCGCCCAGGCAGCACGGCGTGCTGCCTCATCACTAAGAGAGCAGATTAACTACTGCCTACCCTAAAAGCGTGGCGAAAAATGAAAAGACTAGTATCCTTTTTAGTAATGATGCTCCTTCTAGTAGCACCCCTCTTAAGCGGTTGTGGTTATAGTGACGAACAGCTTGCTGAAGCCTATAGTGAGGGCTACGATGCAGGACATAGTGAAGGCTACAACACAGGCTATAACAAAGGTTATGAGGAGGGGGAATTCGACTTTTACTATGTTAAACCTCAGCAGAGGTATGGCGTAGACGATTTAGAAGAGTATCTGCGTAGATGGCAATGGGCTGAGGGAGCTTACGTAGCTAATAAATTTGACTGCAGTGAAATGAGCGCCTATATGGAGAGGGAGCTTGAAAACGAAGGCTATCACGCTATTATTGTAATTGGGGAAGCCCCCTTCGGTGGTGGTAGACACTCGTGGTTGCTGGTTGAAACTAGTGTTGGGGAATATATGCCAGTGGAACCAACCGCTTATAGCATCGTCTATTGGCAGGCCATCTCCTTTGATAACTATTTTGTATATGATTATCGGTTTGAAACGATTCAAGACGCATTAGAGTATCAACCTGACGAGTTCAATTGGTGGGAGGAGTAATTGAGGGTGATAAGCAATCTAAAAAGCTTTGTCATTGCTAAGGGAAACGAGGAGAAGGTAGAATTAAGGGTAGCCAGCGAGCTTGAAGGCAAGGAGCTGGAGGATGAAGGCTTTGCCTTTGCCCTATGGCTTTTGGAGAACGCCTCAACCCCCTTCCTGAGGGGGCTAGCTGAAGCTCTGGATGAGGCGGAAATAAGAAAAAAGGCGGGGCTGGGGTATTAGCGTGGTTATGGAGATAAAGCTGGGGGATGTGGTTCGACTGAAGAAAAAGCACCCCTGCGGCCGCGATGAGTGGCAGGTGGTCAGGCTCGGGGCTGATATCGGAATTAAATGCCTTAAATGCCAGCACCGTGTCCTCCTTGAGCGAAGCATCTTTGAGCATAGGGTTAAAGCCTTCATTTCCCGGGGAGAGTAATGGCACGGCGGATTATGCACATTGACCTTGATGCCTTTTTTGTCTCAGTAGAGCAGGCGCAGAACCCCGAGCTTCAAGGTAAACCGGTGGTAGTTGGCGGCAGCCCTGACCGTCGGGGGGTGGTTGCCTCGGCCTCATACCAAGCCCGGGCTTTTGGTTTACACGCCGGTATGCCCCTTACCACTGCTTGCCGCCTTTGCCCCCAGGCTACCTTTATAGAAGGCAGCTTCGCTAAATACCGTGATGCTTCACAAAGGTTTATGGCTATCCTGGCTGATTTTTCACCCTCGCTGGAGCCGGTGAGCCTAGATGAAGCCTATCTGGAGGCAACTGGCTTTGAATCTATCTATGGCTCAATTTGGCAGATGGCAGTAGCCATAAAGCAGCGGGTTAAAGATGAACTTGGGCTTCGTGCCTCGGTGGGCATTGCTAGCGGCAAGGTGGTAGCCAAGGTTGCCTCTGAGTTATCCAAGCCAGATGGATTACTGGAGGTAGCTGCCGGAGAAGAGCGCTCCTTCCTGGCACCCCTACCTGTAGCTAAACTGCCTGGAATCGGCAGAAAGAGTGAGCGAATATTAAATGGCTTAGGCATCCATACTGTAGGTGAACTAGCTATTATGCCGCTAAGCGCCCTCAAAAGCCATTTTGGTGCCTCTGGTGAGCTTCTACACCGCTATGCCAGTGGCATCGATAATAGACAGGTAGAACTTCCCGGCGCTGCCAAGTCCATCAGTCGGGAAACTACTTTTGGCAAAGACACTAAAGACCGCTCCTTACTGAAGGCGACACTGCGTTATCTTGGTGAACGAGTTGGTGCTGAGCTACGCCGGCAAGCTAAGCAAGCCAGGGGCATAACCCTGAAGCTGAGATATGCTGATTTTACCACCATCACCCGCTGCCGTGCCTTGAGCCAGGGCACCGATACTGACCAGTCCATCTTTGACACCGGACTAAAGCTGCTAAACAAAGCTCTATCGGGGGAAAAGCAACCGGTCCGCCTCATTGGCATTGGGGTATCAAACCTGGTTGAGCCGAGGAAGCAACTGGACATGCTGGACACTTCAGCCCAGAGGCTGGAGCAATTAAATAAAGCTATTGACCGCATCCGCCATAAGTATGGCTTCACCGCGATACAAACCGGCAGGACGCTACTGCTAAAAGACCTCTTCCCCTCAAGCGGTGACGGCTACACCCTCCAGACGCCAAGTTTATCGAGGTAGGGGCAAAGGCTCCCGTTTTCACTAGCAGAGCGTGACCAAATCCCTAGTCTCTAGTTTTCTTTCTTTGGAGGTTCTTTAGGGGGTTGTTCTTTGGGTTTTTCCTCGGGTTTTTTAGATGGTTGAGCTTGCTCTGGTATCACAAAAGCCTTTTCGACAATTACCTTTTTCTCTTCCTCTGACACAATTGCTCCTCCTTAAGATAACAGATTTGATGCACCAAATATAATCAAGAATATAACTCCAGTTATGAAAAAAAACATTGAAGCCCAGTTCAATATTCTCGTACAAGTTGTAAACATATTTTTAGTTTTGCCTTCCTTAAGGTCATGCTTTTTATACTGCTCATCTAGCATTTTGATTTGTTTTAAGCTTGCCTCTTGAGTCAAGAGAATTGAAATTAATGTTGAAAGAATACTTGCGCCAAAAGCTACCCAAGCAGTAGCCAGAAGCCATATAGTCCCAGCTTCTGGCTGAGGAGCAATTTGCCTAATGAATAATAAAGAGAGCCCGAAAGTACCGGCTGCCAAAGTTAGGATATACTTATCAAAGTACCTTGCATGTTCACGCCCAACATCTATAAGAAAATATCTCCTCCTAAGATATGCTTCGTACTCTTCTTTTATCTCATCCTCATCCATAGATTTGCCTCCTAGCTATTTGACTAAGGTACTCTAATATACCACTCAGCCTCTATAAATAATAGACCTGCTGAAACTTTAATCTACCCCCTCATCCAGGAGTCTCTTTTCGCCCTCTATCTTCTGGAGGTCGGTTATGTCCTGGGTAACCTCAAGCGTGCCGAGATATTTGCCCTGCTTATCTCTAACGGCAAAATACCGGATATATATCTTGCGCTCTTTAAGGTCAATCCAGAATTCGGCTACATCTCTCCTGCCAGCTTTTAAGTCGCTTACTACCTGCTCTACCTTGTGCAGGCTTTTCTGCGGATGGCAGTTCTTCACCTGCCTGCCTATCACTGCCGGAGTCCGTTTAAATATCCTCTGGTCACCCCGGCTGTAATACCTGACAGTATCAGTGTCATCAACGAAGGTTAAATCTACGGGCAGTGTGTCAAAGATAGCCTCAAGCGTCTCAGTAGAAATTGTTTCCAGCATAGCTCACCTCCAATCCGATGCTACCTAATTATATACCACTCAGCCCAATTTGAGTCTAGCCAAGTAAGCCTACTTGTTTTCCAGCCGAGTAATAGATATAATAATCTCCATCTAAGAAAAGGGGATTTAAAATGACGTCATATGCCTATTTCCACAAGCAGTTCGTTCCTCTAGCTGAAGCCAAGATAGGGA
>CAZQRE010000018.1:0-12072 GCA_964595695.1 uncultured Dehalococcoidales bacterium | reverse complement strand
TTTAGTAATCAATTTTTCAGTAAAACCAGAAACCTCTTTTGCTTTTGCCTCAGTGGTAGTAACCTTCTCATGGTTCAGAAGGTCGGTAACCAGGTTGCGATACATCGCCTTCCTGTGCCCCGAGGACCTATCAAATTTCCTCCCAGCTATCTTATGCCTCATGTTCCGTTTCCTCTTCTTCCTTTTCAGTCGCCGGAACTGGCTCTTCAGCTAAGACTTTAAAAGACAGCCCAATCTCCTTGAGACGCTCCTCTAATTCCCGCATAGACTTCTGCCCAAAATTGCGCAAGGCAAGCAACTCCCTCTCTTCTTTACCTATCAACTGCCCCACGATATCAATGCCGCCACGCCTTAAGCAGTTCATGGTGCGCACTGATAGATTCAGTTGCTCCACAAGCATATTATATTTTTCCTCAGGGATAGCTAAGCGGATGGCTTCCTCCTCATCCTTTAGCTGAGAGACCCTGACATAATCAACAAAGGGGTTTAACTGCTCCACCAGAATGGCAGCACTGCGGCTAATAGCCTCAGGCGGCGACATGGTACCATCTGTCCATACCTCCAGATATAACTGCTGGTGGCTGCTCTCCTTGCCAACATGGATGGGCTCAACGGTGAAATTAACCTTGCGTATTGGGGTAAAGATGGCATCCACTGAAATCGTTCCCACAGACAGATTACCGCTGGACTCAGCCTCCCTATAACCCTCACCTAGCTCCACATCAAACTCCACATAAAGCTTGGCCTCAGGCGAGTCCAAAGTAGCCAGATAAAGCTCAGGGTTGGCGATTTCAAAATCGGTTGAGGGCTTAATGTCAGCAGCGCAAACCCGTCCCTCACCCTCCACCTCCAGTACTAATCTACCCGGCTGCCCTGAAAGAGGAATCAGCCTCAGTTCCTTAACATTAAGCAAGAACTCAGGGACATCCTCCTGCAAATGAGGAACAGTAGAGAATTCATGCTGAATCCCTTCAATCCTGACTCTGATTACTGCTGCGCCAGGAAGATAGTTAAGCAACACTCTCCGTAATGAATTCCCCAGAGTGACGCCGAAGCCTTTCTCCAGTGGTTGGGCTAAGAACCGCCCAAAGTTATCCTTGCTCTCAACACACTCAATCTTGGGTATTGCTAGGCGAGACAAAATGTCACCTCCACATCAATATTATCGCGAATAGTACTCAACTACAGCCTTGCCCTCAAACTTAACCGCAATGTCATCGGGAGTAGGTAGCGATGAAAGTTGACCAACCAGGGTCTCTTTATCCAGGCTCAACCAACCAGGAATCACCTTAGCCCCAATATTCTCAGCCACTTGCCGATAATATTCGCTCTTGGTACTACTCTCCCTCCAGCTGATATTATCGCCCTCTTTAACAAGGCAAGAGGGTATATCAGTTTTACACCTATTAATCATAATATGCCCGTGCTGCACTATCTGGCGAGCCTGAGCACGGGAATCAGCGAAGCCCAAACGATAGACTATATTATCAAGTCGCCTCTCCATCAGCACCACCAGATTTTCCGCAGTGATGCCCGATTGCCTCTCGGCATGAGAGAAAAGGCGCCTGAATTGCCTCTCCATAATCCCGTAACTCTGGCGAGCTTTCTGCTTTTCCCTTAACTGGAAGCCACGGTCAGAGATGCGGCGTGGACGCCCGCCACGCTGCGGCCCTGGCGGATTCGCCCGCCTATCCACAGCACACTTGGGAGTAAGACATCTGCTCCCTTTAAGCATTAACTTTTCGCCGCTACGACGACATAATCGACAGACTGCTGCTGTATACCTTGCCACTTCTTTACTCCTAAACTCGTCTTCTTTTCGGAGGGCGACAGCCATTATGAGGAACAGAAGTCACATCTCTAATACTGGTAATGCGAAGTCCTGCACTCTGGAGGGAACGAATAGCTGCCTCACGCCCACTGCCCGGCCCTTTAACATAAACATCTATCTGACGCAAGCCATGCTCCATTCCCCTTCGCGCTGTCTCCTGAGCTGCCAGCTGAGCAGCGTAGGGAGTACCCTTACGCGAGCCCTTAAACCCGGCTGTTCCCGAACTCCCCCAAGCGATAACATTTCCCTTGGGGTCAGTAAGAGTCACTATAGTATTATTAAATGTCGACTGGATATACGCTCTCCCCGCTGGAATAGATTTGCGTTCCCGTCTTTTTCTGATTCGTTTCTTCTGCGCCACTCTAACCCCTCCTTTAATCATATAATGGCTATTTACTTCTTAGTCACACCACGTCTCTTCCCTCTGCCAGCTACCGTCTTACGAGAACCTCGCCTGGTACGAGCATTGGTTCGCGTGCGTTGCCCTCTGACAGGCAAGCCATAGCGATGCCTGAGCCCACGATAGCTACCAATCTCAATAAGACGCTTGATATTAAGGTCAACCACTTTCCTCAGTTCACCCTCAACACTTTGCCCCCGGTCGATAACCTCGCGGAGACGATTAACCTCATCATCAGTAAGGTTATTCACCTTGGTCTCAGCAGTGATATCTGCTTGAGCCAAAATTTTCCGACTCAAGGAAGGGCCAATCCCATAGATATACTGTAGTGAGACCCATACTTGCTTATTCTTGGGTATATCTACACCAGCTATACGCGGCATTTACAGTCTCCTCTCACTAGATGTTTAGCCCTGCCTCTGCTTATGCTTCGGGTTGGGGCAAATAATTCTGACCACACCCCGCCGCTTCACCACCCTACACTTCTCACATCTAACCTTAACTGAAGCTTTAACTTTCATGATAACTCCTGATTACTTCAACCGATAGGTAATTCTACCACGACTGAGGTCATAAGGTGAAAGCTCTACCAATACCTTATCACCAGGCAGGATTCTAATATAGTGCAATCTTATCTTGCCCGAGATGTGAGCCAGCACCTTATGCCCGTTAGGCAACTCGACACGAAACATAGCATTAGGTAGAGGCTCCACTACTATCCCCTCGACCTCAATAACCTCTTTCTTAGGCATAAACTCCCGTCTCTATAATAGTCAGTATCTCTGGTTCAGCATCAGTAATTAAAATGGTGTGTTCAAAGTGTGCTGAAAGGCTCCCATCAGCGGTAAGTACTGTCCAGTGGTCATCAGCAAGCCGGGTGCCCCAACCACCAGCATTCACCATAGGTTCGAGGGCAAGGGTCATACCCTTTTTTAGAACTGGTCCTAATCCTGGTGAACCAAAGTTAGGTATTTGAGGTTCCTCATGCATCTCCCGGCCAATACCGTGCCCAGTATACTCACGCACTACCGAGTAGCCCCTTGACTCGGCATAATTCTGAATAGCGGCTGAAATATCCCCCAGTCTTGCCCCGGGATAGGCAGCAGCGATACCAGCTTCTAGGGCACCGCCGGTAGTTTCTATAAGCTTTTCAGCCTGTGAGTTAACTTCTCCGACGCCTACTGTCACCGCAGCATCAGCCTGAAAACCCATAAGAATCGCTCCCAGGTCAAGGGATACAATATCACCCTGGCGCAAAACCCGCTCCCCCGGAATCCCATGCACTATCTCATCATTTACTGACACGCAGAGATTAGCTGGAAATCCTCGGTATCCTTTGAATGAGGGCTTAGCTCCTAGCCTTTCTAGTTCTCTAGTTGTGATAATGTCCAACTCCTTGGTTTTCATCCCTGGTCTCACCTGTGACTTAAGCATCTCCAGTACGGTTGCCAGGATTCTACCTGCTTGCCGCATAGCAGCAATCTCTTGATTGGATTTAATAATTATACTCATCCTAGCCTCGGGTAGGCAAGTTCTCCGCCATGAAGGGCTGAAACCATTCTCCTCCTCACCTCGTCTACACCCCCCTCTCCATCTACTTCTAGCAGCTTACCCGCCCGGCGATAATAATCAATAAGGGGGGCAGTCTGAGCAGAGTAGACCTCCAGCCGCTTCTTAATGGCTTCAGTAGTATCATCAGGGCGCTTTTGCAGCTCACCGCCACACCGGTCACACCTACCCCCAACCATGGGAGGAGAATCTGTAGTGTGGTATGGTGCCTGGCAACTAGGGCAAATCCATCGCCCACTGAGCCGTCTCAGCAGCTCCTCGTCACAGACCTTGATGTATACCACCCTATCTATAGCCTTAGCCTGCTGGGCTAAAGCTTTATCCAAGGCCTCAGCCTGGTTAAGATTCCTGGGAAAGCCGTCAAGAATTGCCCCAGATTCATAATCTGGAGCTGATAAACGCCCTAAAACCATTCGTATTGTTATTTCATCAGGAACTAACATCCCCTTCTCCATATAGGACTTAGCCTGTATTCCTAACTCAGTCTCTTGCTCTATTGCCTGCCGAAACAGGTCGCCAGAAGCAATATGCACCAGATTCAGCTCCCGAGCCAAAGTAGCTGCTTGTGTTCCTTTGCCTACTCCGGGAGCCCCCAGGAAAATAATATACACCTTTTACTCCTATTTGATAAAGCCTTCATAGCGCCGCATCACTAGCTGCGCCTCTAGCTGCTTCATAGTATCCAAAGCGACACCAACCACAATCAGTAAACCCATGCTGGATAGCTGTAGCACCTGAACATCGGTAATCTCTCGAGCGAGGAAAGGCATTACTGCCACTACCGCTAGAAATAAAGCCCCAGCCCAGGTAATACGGCTAATAACCTGGTTAAGATAGCTAGCGGTGAGACGTCCTGGTCGAATCCCGGGGATAAATCCCCCCTGCTGCTGCAGGACGCCAGGCAAATCCTGCTGCTGAAAAATCACCATAGTATAAAAGAAGGCAAAGGCAATTACCAGCACAAAAAATAAAGCCCAGTAAAATAGGCCCAGAGGCAAATCTGCATTAGGGTTAAACAGATTCATAATAGTATTAGCAAAATTAGGGTCATTCATCGGACCGGCAAAATAACTGGCTATCATATTAGGGAACAGTACTATAGACATAGCAAAGATAAGGGGAATCATCCCTGCCGTGTTTACCCGTAGTGGAATATGAGTTGAGCCTGTTTGTTTAAGCATACGGCCACCACGAAAGACACTGCGGGCATATTGAACCGGAATGCGGCGGTGTGCCTCGGTAAAGATAACGATTAGCGCCATAGTAGCTAGGGCTATGAGAATATATATTGCTAAACCGCCAAAGTTTTCCTTAGCCAGAAAACCGCGACCAATCATCTCAGGTAAGCCAGCCACAATGCCGCCAAAGATTATGATAGATATACCATTACCAATACCGTGTTGGGTAATAAGCTCACCTAGCCAGACACAGAATATGGTGCCGGCTATCATTGATACCACTATGGCTATGGTTGGCAGTGGAGCAGCACTACTAACAATGCCCTCACGCTGTAGAAAGACTAGTTGTCCATAACCCTGGAGACCGGCTAGGGGCACTGTCAACCAGTGGGTAATCCGATTAATCCGGTGTTGACCAGCCTCCCCCTCCCGGGAAATGGCTTGTAGTCTTGGAATAATAGGCACCAGTAGCATCATGATAATTGAAGCCGTTATATAGGGATAAACCCCCATAGCGGCTACACTGAAGTTCCTCATGGCACCACCGCTAAACAGGTCAAGCATACCCAGCATCGGGACATTCTGGAATAGCTCTTGCAGGGCATCAAGGTCGACGCCGGGCAGAGGAATATGAGCCACAAAGCGGAATACTATCAGGAGGCCTACGGTAATGAGAATCCGGCGCCTTAGGTCAGGTAGGCGGAAGGCGTCAAGCATTGCCTGAAGAAGTCGCGGTCTAGCTTGCCTTTGCCCCATGCCTAACCTCCTCTACTTTGCCCCCGGCAGCCTCAATCTTGGCTTTAGCCGCAACTGAGAACTTGTTTGCCGTTACTAGAAGGGGATGATTAATATCACCCTGAGCCAGAATCTTAATTGGGTGCCGCAGAGATTTTACCACCCCGGCGGCTACCAATTTCTCTGGTGTTACCTCACTCCCAGAGGCAAAGATATTAAGTCTATTTATATTAATGATGCTATACTCCGTCCTAAAAATATTGACAAAGCCACGCTTTTGTGGCAGGCGCTTAATTAAAGGCAACTGCCCACCTTCAAAGCCAGGACGCGTTTTATAGCCAGAACGGGACTTCTGCCCTTTACAACCCCGCCCTGAATAGGTGCCATGTCCACTGCCGTCCCCCCGCCCCACTCGCTTCCTACCTCGCCTGGAGCCAGGGGCTGGGGAGAGTTTATCCTGCCTCATAAGCTTTCCTTCTCCACCTTAACGAGATGTTTCACCTTGTTAATCATACCTTGAATTGAGGCGCAGTCACTATGGGTAACAGTCTGGTTTAGCCGGTTAAGACCGAGAGCTTTTAACGCCCTCTTCTGAACCTCAGCATAGCCAATACTGCTTTTAACCAAGGTGATATGCAGCTTAGCCACTGGTTACCACCTCGTCAACCTTAAGGGCTGGCTTGCGTTTGGCTAACTCCTCTTTTGGCTGTTTAAGCTGGCTAAGGGCAATTATTGTCGCCTTGGCCATATTGATGCGGTTAGAACTACCCAACGATTTAGTCAGAATATCCTTAATTCCGGCGGCATCAAGCACAGCCCGGATACTACCTCCAGCAATAATACCAGTACCAGGTGCTGCTGGTTTCAGCAAGACCTTGGTGGCTCCAAATTTAACCCTTATTTCATAGGGAATAGTAGCCCCGGCTAGTGGTACTTTAATCAAATTTTTCCTGGCAATAGCCCCAGCCTTGCTAATCGCCTCTGGCACCTCATGAGCTTTACCAACGCCAATACCTACATATCCATTACCATCCCCGGTTACCACCAAGGCGCTAAAACTGAGGCGTCTTCCCCCTTTCATTACCTTGGCCACCCGATTAATATAGATCAGCTTGTCATTTAGTGCCAGTTCTGTTGGGTCTATCTTGCTTAGCGGCTCCTTCACCTGTCTTAAAACCATCCCCTCAAAATTTTAATCCTCCCTGCCGAGCTGCCTCAGCCAGGGCTTTAACCCTACCGTGATACTTATATCCACCACGGTCGAAAACTACCTGGTTTATTCCTTTACTGAGTGCCCGCTTAGCTATTAAAGAGCCGACGAGCTCTGCCTTAGCCCCCTTTGCTTTGCCCACTACCTCACTTTTTGTCTCTGGGTCAAGGGTTGAGGCAGAGGTTAAGGTATGCCCTCGCCAATCATCAATAACCTGAGCGTAAATATGGTTTAAGCTACGGAAAACACACAAACGGGGTCTTGCGGTTGTGCCCCCCACCTTGGCTCGGACTCGGCGGTGTCTTCGGTGGCGGGCTGCCCTTGGCTCACTTTTTCCTATCATTCCTTCTTACCTATGGCTTTACCTGCCTTGCCTGCTTTAAGGTGAACTAGCTCCCCAGCATATCTGATTCCCTTACCTTTATAGGTATCAGGGGGGCGAATAGCCCGAATCCTAGCTGCCATCTCGCCAACCACTTCCTTATTAATCCCGGTGACCTTAATCCGATTTGCACTCTCTACAACTAGGGACACACCCGGTAATGGTGATACCTCCGCTGGGCGAGAATACCCGATGTGAATTACCAGATTATCCCCCTTTTTTTCGGCTCGGTAACCAACACCTACTATCTCCAGACTTTTCTCAAAGCCATTAGTTACCCCCTCCACCATATTAGCCAAGAGAGTCCGTGTCAATCCGTGTAAGGAACGATGCACCCTGCTATCACTGGGTCGCGACACCTTCAAGCTATTATTCTCGAGGGTAATAGACATATCAGGGTTGAGACGACGATGAAGCTCCCCCCGGGGTCCGCTTATCGTGACCTTATCCTGTTCAATATTCACCACTACCCCCGGTGGCACAGTTATTGGCATCCGCCCCACTCTAGACATATTTATCACCCTGAGAGTTAGTTACCATATATAACATAAAAGTTCACCACCGAGCCTACGGTGCCAGGCTTGGTGCCCAGTCATCACCCCCTTAGGTGTTGACACAATAGCAATACCCAAGCCACCATAAACCTGGGGAATTTCTTGGTGCTGAGCATATACCCTTAGCCCCGGCTTACTTACCCGTTCCAATCCGGAAAGGACTGGCTGATTGTTATCACTATATTTGAGGTAAATCTTGATTACCCGGTGTGGTTTGCCTTTAAGCACCTCATAATCACTAATAAAACCTTCCCCCTTGAGGATTCTAGCAATAGACAGCTTTATCCGCGATGATGGTACCAGCACGAAATCATGCCTCACCATAATGGCATTGCGTATTCGCGTTAGCATATCTGCTATCGGGTCAGAGATGGTCACCCCTACCTCCTTAGTCTATACTTGTTGTGTAATATCTAGTTACCAGCTTGATTTTCTCACCCCGGGAATTTGTCCGTCAAGAGCCAGTTTACGAAAACAAATACGGCACAAGCCGAACTTACGAATATAAGCGCGAGGCCGGCCACACAAATGACACCGATTATGCTGCTGCACCCTGTATTTGGCAGGTCGCTCTGACTTTACAATTTTTGACCTCTTAGCCATTCATAACCTCGCTTCAATCCTTGGCGAAGGACATACCCAATAATTCCAGCAGGTGCCTGCCCTCCTCATCTGTGTTAGTCGTAGTGATAATTGACACTTCTAGTCCCCGTATCTTGTCTATCTTATCGTAATCCACTTCAGGAAAGACGATTTGCTCCTTAAGCCCCAAGGTGTAGTTGCCCCTGCCATCAAAGGAGTTCGGGGAAACCCCTTGAAACTCACGGATACGGGGTAAGACAGCGTTTACCAGCTTGTCAAAAAAGTCATACATCCGCTCCCCTCGCAAAGTCACCTTCAACCCGATAGGCATCCCTTCCCTTAATCTATAGGAAGCAATAGACTTCTTGGCCCGGGTCACTACCGGGTGTTGTCCCGAAATTGCCACCAAATCCTTCTCAGCCGCCTCCAGCGCCTTGGCATTCTGGACCGCTTCGCCTAAGCCAATATTAAGCACGACCTTGTCCAGGCGCGGCACCTGCATTATATTTTTATAACCATAGCGCTCTATTAGGTCGGGGACAATCTCTTTTTTGTAATTTTCCTTTAATCGTGACATTTAGTCAATTACCTCGTGGCAAGAGAGACAAATCCGAACCTTGTTACCATCGGCTAAAGAGCGGAAACCAATGCGGGTAGGATGATTACATCGGCTGCAAAGTAGCATAACATTGGATACCTGAATTGGTGCCTCCCGCTCGATTATACCCGCCTGCCTAACTGCCCCCCTTGCCCTGGTGTGCCTTTTGATAAAGTTGATGCCTTCAACCAGTAACCGTTCATCCTTGGGGTAAGCAAAGCGCACCTTACCCGTTTTGCCTTTATCCTTACCGGCGATAACCAGCACAGTGTCGTTCTTTCTAATCTTCATAGCCGTTAAAAGTACTCTCAAAACCTGGATTACTCGGGTTTTGTCTTTCCCTCCATTAACCTATTATATCTTTCCTCCCCGATGCACTCCTTGGCATATTGGCACCACTCTATACAGGAAGGAACATCTTCTCTAAAGACGGTGGCTCCACATTTGGTGCATTTAGCCCTTAGTTCATCACTCCATATCTCCACTTCTTCTCCGCATTGAGGACACTTTTCGTAAGAAGGGATGGGAGTTCTAATCTTAGCCGCTCCAGGGCATTTATCTAGCACCTTAACCGCCCTCTATTTCAATATGTCACCTTTTATCCCAATTATTACACTCTCAAAAGGAATATCTTTCCCACTTTTGCTTAAAGCCTCTTGGGCAATATGAACAAGTCCATAACAGCAAGGAACTTCCATGTGGACAACCTTTAAACTTTTAATGTCTGAACTTCCCAGTATCTGGGTAACCTTGCTCACATAAGCATCAACGCCATCAAGTTTAGGGCAACCAATAGCAATTGCTTTCCCCTTTAAAAAATCAGGGTGAAAATTAGCGTAGGCGAAAGGAACGCAATCAGCAACTAGTATTAAATCCGCATTCTGGAAATACGGTGCATGCGGTGGAACCAGATGAAGCTGTATTGGCCATTGACGAAGTTCAGAGCTAGTCTTTACTCTTTCCTCTACTGCCTCCTCTTTCTTTTCCCAATGTAGCATCTGGGCGGAAGGACAAGAGGTTATTCCGGCGTGAGAATGGTATTGAGGAAGTTCATGGGCATGTTCTTTTAGATGAGCTAAGTGCTTTCCCAAAAGTTCAGGTGATTTCTCCTTAATATGGGCAATCACTCCTTCTTCGTCATACTCTTCAACTTCTATTTCCTCAATACTCAACGCCCCCTGGGGACAATCGCCAAGACAGGCACCAAGTCCATCACAGAAACTATCTTTTACCAGTTTGGCTTTGCCGTCAACAATCTGGAGGGCTCCTTCAGGGCAAGAAGGGAGGCAAAGCCCACATCCGTCGCATTTCTCTTCATCAATTTTAATGATTTTTCTTTTTGCCATTTATTGGCCCCAACCTCACAAAACTTCAGGTGCTAGGGAGACAATCTTGGTAAAATTCTTCTCTCTAAGCTCCCTGGCTACCGGTCCAAAAATTCGACTTCCTTTAGGATTATTCTTGTCGGTAAGAATCACGACGGCATTCTCATCAAACCTAATGTGAGAGCCATCGAGACGCCGATATGGCTGGGCGCAGCGAATGATAACTGCCCTGACCACATCTCCCTTCTTTACCACTGCTTCTGGGGTTGCTTTTTTTACCGAAGCCACAATAATATCACCTATCCGAGCAAATCTCTTCCCTGTGCCGCCTAACACGCCAATGCACATAAGCTGCCGGGCGCCGGTATTATCTGCCACCTTGAGTCTGGTATTGGTTTGAATCATATCATTCTGTCCCAAAAGCTGATTTCAGGCTATTTCCTTAGGTTGAACCTCAGCTACTTCTCCTCTGGTTATTATCTCGGCTACGCGCCACCGCTTCTGCCTCGACAGGGGGCGAGTTTCTACAATCCTTACCATATCCCCTTGCCGACACTCATTATTCTCATCGTGGGCTTTATACTTAACCACTCTCTTGATAGTCTTTTTATATAGGGGGTGGCGCTTGGGTGTTTCTACAGCCACAACCACTGTCTTATCCATCTTATTACTCACCACACGCCCAGATCTGGTTTTACGCTTCTTCTCCATGATTTAATACTACCTTAGCGGATACCTAGCTCCCTCTCCCTAATTATAGTCTTCAGTCGGGCAATCTTCTTTTTAACCCTCGGAATTTCGCGGTAGTTTACCAACTGCCTGGTGCTCAGGCGAAAGCGAAGGTTAAAAAGCTCTTGATGAGTTTCCTCCAGTTGCTTTAGCAGTTCATCATTACTGAGAACCCGAATTTCCTCAACTTTCAACTTGAGCTTGCTCCCTAGTTACTGAATCAGAGCCAGCGGCGACGCCAGTTTCCCTTACCACGAATTTAGTCCCTATTGGGAGCTTGTGTGAAGCCAGGCGCATCGCCTCTTTAGCTGTTTCCTCACCAACACCCCCCATTTCGAACAAAATTCTTCCCGGTTTAACCCCACTTACCCAATGGTCTGGGGGACCCTTACCCCCACCCATACGGGTCTCAGCCGGCTTCCTAGTAACCGGTTTATCAGGGAAAATACGGATCCAGATATTACCACCACGACGGATGTGATGAGTAATAGCCCGCCGCGCCGCTTCAATTTGTCGGCTAGTAATCCAGGCAGCCTCTAGCGCCTGCAAACCAAAATCACCAAAAACAACAGTATTCCCCGCATGGGCTCTGCCCCGGAGGCGTCCTTTATGACTCTTGCGGTATTTCACTCGCTTGGGTTGTAGCATCCTTCTCCTCTTTTTCCGCCTTTTCCACAGGAGCAGAGGGCTTTGCCTTTGCGCTCCTACTGGCTACTGGTTTAGTACGCTTCGTTTTCGGTTTTGCAGGTTTCGCTTCTGCTTCAGCAGGTTTTGCTTCTGCTTCAGCAGGTTTCACTTCTGCTTCAGCAGGTTTCACTTCTGGTTTAGTACGCTTCGTTTTCGGTTTTGCAGGTTTCGCTTCTGCTTCAGCAGGTTTTGCTTCTGCTTCAGCAGGTTTCACTTCTGCTTCAGCAGGTTTCACTTCTGGTTTAGTACGCTTCGTTTTCGGTTTTGCAGGTTTCGCTTCTGCTTCAGCAGG
>CAZQRE010000017.1:11025-12107 GCA_964595695.1 uncultured Dehalococcoidales bacterium | reverse complement strand
CAAGGTCCAGGATATCATTGATAAGGGAAAGGAGGTGTTTGCCGCTCTCCAGAATGTCGGTCACGTATTCTCCCTGCTTCTCGTTGAGCTTGCCAAAGTACTGTTCCTGTAAGACTTGCGAAAAACCGATGACGGCATTGAGCGGTGTTCGTAATTCATGTGACATACTGGCTAGGAACTCGCTCTTGGCTTGGTTTGCTACCTGAGCATTGCGCATAGCCACACCTAATTCTGCAGTTATTTTTACATTCTTTCTCCCTAGCTCAAATTTATCGATGGCCTTCCCTATCCTCATTACCAGGTCATCCCGGTTGAAAGGCTTGGTGATATAGTCATATGCTCCCAATTTCATTGCCTCGACGGCAGTTTGGGCATCAGTAACAGCGGTAGTCATAATTACACAAATATCGGGGTAATCAACGTTTAGCTTTCTAAGTACTTCCATCCCGGACATACCAGGCATATTGATATCCGAGAGCACTATACTAAAGTGCCCCAGAGAAACCTTATCTAAAGCCTCCTGGCCATTGGCCGCGGTGACTACGCTATAGCCTGCTTCTATCAGGATCCGCTCAAGGAGAGTGCGTACACTCTCCTCATCATCAACAATTAGTATCCCTTCTCGCTCCATAGCCATTATACTCTATCTCTCTTTTGGTTATTCATATATAGCTACTTTCCCGTTTCCAATATTTCAGCCATTTTGTTTAAGACTTCATTTTATTTTGGACTCCACTACACCAGATGTCAAGGTTTGTCACGCACGACGGCCAGCTATGACAGTCATCCTGACCACTACCGAAAGGGGAACTGTCTTGCTCCCGAGAGTTTGTCACGGTTCTCTTTTGCATCAAGCGCGCAGATAGTGCCAAAAAATTTCCCTATCAAGCCAAATCAAAGGAAAGCCCAAATAGGAAATCATTCCCAGCTCAATATCGGGATTATGATCTCAGCCTGGGTCTTTAAGAGCATCAGGAACCAACAGATGGGAACGTTGTGCCATTACCATCTCGCAATACAGTCCGCTGTTTAAGCTGGCCCTTTCCTCTTTCTTATAAGGGTTGCCTTTCGTAGAGCTCACA
>CAZQRE010000017.1:0-10925 GCA_964595695.1 uncultured Dehalococcoidales bacterium | reverse complement strand
GTTTAAGCTGGCCCTTTCCTCTTTCTTATAAGGGTTGCCTTTCGTAGAGCTCACATCGTAGAGCTCACAATAAGAACTTCGATCTGTGGTGGATCGACCTTCATGATAAGTCCTGCTGGAACTCCAACAATATCAGCCATCAAGCCCACAGCTTTTTGCCACTTGGCTAGTGTCTCATTCGGAATGTCGGGCTTGCTTGCGTGACTTGTACGTACCGGTGCACCATCGTCAAACGGTTGATCCCTTGACGTGCCTCGCTCTAGTCTAGTTGAGCGAGTGCGCAAAACCTTTAGTTCATCTGGAGGTTGTTCTTTTGTCTTACATTCGTCTTTCATTTCGCGTACCCCACCGAAACTATCAATATCTTCATATCTACCACTCAACTTCACATAATATTCCAACCAGAGTTGACCTGCCCATAAACTTAGTAACAACAGTATAGAGCAAATCATATCCAATATCTATTATACTACTGCTGTTAACTGTCCACAAACATCTATATCTGTTGCTAACTGTCAAAAGATGCCTAGGTTGAATACCGTCCTTAAGGACGGTTATTACAGTGGCTGTGAGGCGGGACGCTTTATGCTAGCCACATTACGTACTATTGATGCTACTTGAACTAAGCTATATACTGAGACCAATAGCAATAAAAACAAGGAGCAAGCAGAAGTATATTCACTTACGGAACAAGCCGCCAGTCCACTTTTACCCAAATCTTTGACCTCTGGTGAGTTAAGAATTATAATGAAAGAAGCTTTGGAGGAACTTGAGAAATGATGGAAAAGCAAGAAAGCGCAGAAGAGCAGCGACCCAGACTGCGAAAACATTTAATCCAGCCGGAGGCCTTACAATTGATTCCAGAGGCAATGGCCAGGAAATACAATGTCATACCCCTGGAGGTAAAGGGTAATGTTCTGCAGGTGGCTATGGCAAATCTAGCAGATATCCTTGCCTTAGAGGCCCTAGAAGTCCAGAGCCAGATGCGCATAGAGCCTCGGGCAGCTAGTGCCGAGGAAATTCGAGAGGCTATCGATTTTAATTATCAATCATATAAGGAAATAGAGAACCAGATTTCCACTATTTCATTGCCTAGCGAAACGACTGTCGAACAAATTACACCTGATACTACCGCCGATGCACCTATAGCTAAAGCTCTGGCACTTATTATAAATGAGGCTATAAAAGCCCGGGCCTCTGACATTCATCTTCAGCCCGAGGAAGATATACTGCGAGTACGCTATCGTGTTGATGGCACTCTTCACGATACGATTACCCTCCCCTTGGAGACCTCTGGCCCGCTTATTTCCCGAATTAAGATTCTGGCCAAGATGAATATTGCTGACCACAATCGTCCTCAGGATGGTCAGTTTTCGGTTAAACCAGAAGGCCGTATGGAAATAGATATTCGTGTTGGTACTATACCCAACGTACATGGTGAGATGGCAGCACTACGGCTTCTCGATAAATCCAAAGCTGTCATGACCCTGACACAGCTGGGGTTTCTTCCAGAAAGTTTGGCAAAGTATGAAGAGATGCTTAAAGTTCCCTATGGCATGATTTTAGTCACCGGCCCTACTGGGTCTGGCAAAACTACCACTCTTTATGCTTCACTCAATACCCTTGACCGCAAGGGGCGGAACATCATTACTATTGAAGACCCCGTAGAGTATCGATTTAAGAATATTAATCAGATTCAGGTTAACCCTCGGGCTGGTCTGACCTTTGCCAGTGGGCTGAGATCCATACTTCGTCTTGACCCCGATGTGATATTAGTTGGTGAGATACGTGATGCCGAGACGGCGAATATTGCTATCCAGTCGGCTCTCACCGGGCATCTGGTACTATCTTCAATCCATGCCAATGATGCCATAGGCATAGTCTCTCGCCTCCTTGATTTAGAAATCGAGCCATTTCTGGTAGCCTCGGCACTTATTGGTGTGGTCGCTCAACGAATGGGACGACGGGCCTGCCCTGATTGCGCTAAGATGGTTGAGGTCCCTTTGGTAGAGCAGATGGCCTATAGAAAGGAAATTGGTGAGGAGCGAAGTCAATTCCTTTGTGGTAGCGGTTGCAAATCATGTGCCAATACCGGCTACCAAGGAAGAATCGGATTCTTTGAAATCCTGCATATAAGTGATGAGATAAGGACAATGCTGCTGGATGGTGCTAACGCCACTCAGCTACGAACTCAGGCAATTAAAGAGGGGATGATACCTTTGATTAAAGACGGCATGTTAAAAGTAAAGACGGATATCACTAACCCTGCCGAAGTCCTGCGTAATGCCTACTCAGTAGACTAGTGATAGTCCCCTACAAGGCCACCTAGGAGAAATTTACGAGAAATGCATTGTGGGTGAGTTAGATGATTTATAAGTATGTAGCCTATAATGAAAAAAGAGAGTTGGTCAAAGGAAAGTTATCAGCCGCGACTGAAGAGGCAGCCACTGAATTATTGGACTACGCTGGTTATCAGGCAATTAGCCTCAAACTATATGTCTCGTTTTTTAACATGGATAAACTATTAGCCAGCCTGTCTCCAGTAAAACCAACTGAGATAATACTTCTTTACCGTCAGTTGGCCATGCTTCTTGAATCTGGTACAGACATTGCTGCCTCTCTGGACTTGTTGCATGAACAGGCGGCCAACCGCACTCTAAAGAAGATCCTGGGTGAAGTAGTCTCTGATGTTCGCAGCGGTAATCAGCTCTCAACAGCTTTACTCAAGCACCCCAAAGCCTTTTCAACAACTTATTGCCAGCTGCTGGGTGTCGGCGAACAGAGTGGAAACCTTGAGACAGTACTGAATCAGGTAGCTGATTATATGGAAAGGGAAACAGCTACCGCCAAAGAGACTAAGAATGCTCTTATGATGCCAGCCATTACGGCTGTTATAGCTGTTGTGGTGATAGGCCTACTGATTATCTTTATTTTACCATCTCTTGCCGGCATGTATGAATCGCTTGGTACTGAGCTACCACCTATAGCCTTGATGCTCATTACCCTTGGTGAGCAGGCTAAGAGTAATGCGTTGTATCTTTTTTTGGCGGTGGTTGTTATCGTTGGCTCGGTCATTTTCTATATCAAGACCCCGGGTGGCAGATACCAGTGGGATAAAATGCTCCTTAGTCTGCCACGATTGGGGCAAGTGAGGCTTCTTAGTGAACTTGCCCGCTATTGCCGAAGCATGTCCTTATTGTACCATGCGGGTATGCCCTTAACTGAAGTTATGCCCATGCTTATTCGGGGCAGCAATAATAAAGTGCTGGCTAAGGCACTCACTGATGTCCAGGAAGGCATGGTTAAAGGTGAAGGCTTATCCCGGCCAATGGCAAAGAACAAACTTTTCCTGCCGATGATGGTGCAGATGGTCAAGGTCGGTGAGGAAACCGGTAACCTTGATATTACTCTGCTGGCAGTAGCTCGAAGCTACGAGGCTGAAGCCGAAGACAAGATTCATTCCATCATCGCGCTTCTTCCACCAGCTATGACGCTAATTATAGGTGGGGTAGTTGGTCTCATTGCCGTAACCCTGATGTCAGCCATGACTTCTATGTACGGACAGGGGTTCTAGCTACCCGCTGAGGACAAGACGATGTGGCTCTTTAGCGTGTTAAGGATATTTACTCGCCGTGAGTCGGGAATAACCCTTATAGAGACGGTAGTGGCTCTGGCTATTCTGGGTACAATTGGTGTTATCTTTCTCAGTGGCTTGACCACTATCTCCAAGGCCGCCTTTATCTTCGATGAGCAGGCTACGGCTGAGAGCCTAGCTCGAAGTCAAATGGAGTGGGCCCAAAATGCTGACTATGTTTACGACGCTACCCAATATTCCCCAACACCAATACCCAGTGGCAAGGATTATATAAATTATTCAGCTACAATCACTGCCGAGTCCCTAAACAATCCTGATGACGGTATCCAGAAGATAACAGTTACCGTTAAACGTTTTAATGAAACAGTGATTAAACTACAAAGCTACAAGGTAGATAGATGAAGCATGGCGAGAAGGGTTATACCCTTATTGAACTGATAATCGCCATCACGATAATGGTTCTGGTAAGTGGTGCGGCAGGTGCAGTAATATTCCAGATTCTCAGGAATATTGAGCGTAACAACGACCATATAACTGCAGTACGCCAGGTACAGAACGCTGGCTACTGGATTAGCCGCGATGCCCAGATGGCACAGAACGCAACCACTGATAACCTGACACTGCCAGATTTTCTAATCCTAAGCTGGACCGAGTGGGATGATGCTGGTGACCCGATCTACCATTCGGCTACATATTCCTTCGAAGAACTAACCGACGGTATTGGTAAGCTTAAGCGGGGTCATTGGAGTAGCGCTGGGGCAAACGAGCAGACCCTGATAGCTGAATATATTTATTACGACCCAAATGATGTTGATGATACCAGTAAGGCTAGCTATGAGAGCCCGGTACTAACAGTACAACTAACTGCTCTCTTTGAGGAGATTCTGGAGACTAGAGAATACAAGATTAAACACCGCGTGCAAACCCTTGACTAATGGGAGTACAATGGTAAGACTTTGGAAGCAATTTCTAAGCAGCGAGAAGGGTCAAGCCCTACCTATAGTCCTAGCCCTCTTGGCTCTAGGCGGGCTGACTATTGCTATGAGTCTTAATTATACCAGCACCAGCCTTAATAGTAGCCGAATTCTTCAGGAAAAGATGAAGGGAGTTTATGCGGCTGGTGCTGGTGTGGAAGATGCTTTGTGGTCCTTAGGGTATGGTATCTTTCCTCCTACTCAACTACCTGAAGATATTAACCAGATGGAAGTGGAGATACAGACTGAGGACAAGGGAACCTATATCTTATCTCAACACAGCGTTTATCTTGATGTAGATGGAGAGGTAGTGTGGGATGAAATGGCCCAAGCTTATAAGTACACTATTACTGTCATCTGGCAGCCTGGCTCGGGAACACCGGAGATAAAATTGGATGAGGTTAGAGCACGGCTTCCCATCGACTACAGCTATCAATCAGGGTCAGCGGCCAACTTTATTGAGAACCTTGCCACCAATGAACCGGATGAGACTATAGATACGCAAGGGGCTTACCTGCTCAACTGGCAATTTGAGTCACCGAAGCCCAGTGTCACTGAGTACGAACAAGTGCGAACCCAGACTTTCTACATCACTGGAGAAGGAAGTCGAGTGAATGATTATGCCTCCTGGGTAGTAGCCAGCAGGTCCGATATTGGGACAGTGGGTGAGACTACTGGCACCTTATATAAAATTACGGCCATAGCGACACGCCCGGAAGATGGCAGGACTACAGCTAGAATAGTAGCTAAAGTAATGATAGGAGGCGGAGCGACATATATCAACTCATGGCAGATATCAAACTAGTGAGGCATATCAGGAGGAGATATTGAAGCTAAGAAAAAGAACCTTATTAATCACAATTGTTGGTATTTTTGTTATTGTATTGATTAGCCTGGGCCTGCTTCGTTCTCAGCAGGTTAGTGAGCAAAATCAGTTGAATGAACAGCTTACCTTGATTCAGTCGAGATTGGGTGTGATTAAACTGGAACAGCTTTCTTCCCGACAGGCGGAACTAGAAGGGCAGCTGAGGCAAGCTACCTCACAGTTTGAAGCGGTCAAGACTGTACTCTCTCAGCCAGTAGGGAGCATTACTGCCACCAGTATCTTGTTTGATATTGCCAGAGCTCATGGTCTGGAAGTAACTGTGGTGACCTCACCTGGCCCGACTAGTGATAGTTTGGAAGGGATTACTTGCTCGGTTTTATCACTAACCGTAAAAGTTGAGGGGAATGTACCCAATCTCGTCAGTTTTATCACCAAGCTGAATAGCTATTTTACTACCGGTGTTGTTAAGTCCATAACAATAACCATTCCAGAAAAAACCAGTGGGGAGAAGGCGTCAGCTGATATCCAGCTGGTTGTTTACACTTATCAGGGCGGTTAAAGATGGCTAAGAAGATTGTTACCTTATATATTGATGATACCAGCCTCCGACTAATGGTAACTGATGGCAAACGAATAAGCGTATGGGCTGAGTCACCATTAGAGCCGGGCTTGATTGATAACGCCGTGGTTATCAAGGAGGCAGAAGTTGCTACCAAGATCAAGCAACTGTTCAAAGCCCAGAAAGTGAAGACCAAGAAGATCATTGTGGGCGTGAGTGGACGTCATTGTCTAACTCGGCCAATCACCCTTCCTCAATTACCTAAAGATATGCTGGATGAAGCAGTAAGGCGAGAAGCAACAAGGATGCTACCGGTGCCTCTGGAACAACTCTATACCTCATGGCAAATTATCCCAGCTCCGGAGGGGAAAATACAGGTCTTCTTGGTTGCCGTACCTCGCAAGATAGCAGATGCCTTGCTCAAAACGGTACGTCAGGCAGGGCTCAAGCCCTACTTTATGGGCCTAAAACCCCTACTCTTAGCTAGAGTAGTGAAGGAAGCAACGGTGGTAATCGTCGACGTTCAAACAACGGAATTTGATATCGTAATTATGGCAGATGGTGTCTCCCAACCCATCCGCACCATACCCTTTGCCAATGAAGCACTATCCGGCGAAGAAAAATTAACGATGATAAAGAATGAGCTCGACAGAACCATAACTTTCTATAATTCCAACAATCCAGAAAATACCCTTGCTTCCACTGTACCTATATTTGCTTCTGGGGAACTGGCTGATGAGCCAGAGTTATGCCAATCCTTATCAGACGAGCTTGGGCATCCTGTTTTGTCATTAACATCACCACTGGTTTGTCCCGAAGGGTTTGCCACAAGCCGTCATATGGTCAACATTGGCTTAGCTCTACAGAAGCTATCGTCCGGAAAGGAGGCTGGACCCTCAATCGCTAATCTAAATGCTCTGCCCGCCTCCTACCAACCTAAACCCATTTCTTTGACCAATATCTTTGCCTTGCCTGGTGCCGCCATAGCTACTGGTTTACTTGTTCTACTGGTAATGCTTATTCAAAGTACTTCTGCCGATATTACCTCAATACGTACCCAATTGAATACCGCTGACCAGTTACTGCAGCAAAAACTATCCCAGAGACAAGAGTTGGCGGGGAATATCGCCGAGTTAGAGAGGAACGTTCTTGAGGTAGAGACATCCCGTGATAATTTTGCCGTAGCTATTGGTACTCTTGAAAACCAGAGTGCCGGAATTAATCATGATTTAGAAGTAACCATAAATGGCCTACCGGATACTATAAATCTGAGTAGTATCAGTCACGCTGACGGTGCGCTAACTATAAGCGGCAGAGCACCAAGTGAAAGGGAGGTTTTAGAATACCTTACGGAGTTGGATGCCAGTGGCAGGTTTGGCGAGATTTCTATTGTAAATATGAGTAGAATTGAAGGCGAAGGGATGGATTTTACCTTACTTGGCAGTCTTCAAACGCAGAGTGATGTGGTTAGTAGTATAGAGGTGGCGTTAAGCAGCTTACCGACTACGATAAGTGTGACCAGTGTTAGTACTACTAACGGTACATTACCCATAAACGGCCGGTCACCAGATGAAGATGAAGTTATATCATACCTCCAAGAGTTAGAAGCCAGCGGCAAATTCCGCGAGATTAATATTACCAGCATGACGACAATGGAAGATGGGGGAATAGAGTTTTCCTTAGTTCTTAAGACAGGAGAGTGAGACAATGGATATTTTGTCAGTGGTTCGTTTAGCAGCGGAAAAAGGCGCTTCTGATTTACACCTCGTTGCCTTTAGCCCACCGATACTCCGTATCAAAGGTGCACTGCAACCGGTAGCTGATATGCAACCACTAACTCCCGATGATATAAATGACGCTTTTAAACAAATAGCTTCGGATGAAGAAAGGGCTCACTTCGAACAATACGTGGAGCTGGACTTTGGCTACACCATCCCCGATATTGGCCGAATTCGATGTAATGTTGCTAAACAGCGCGGCACGATTAGCCTCGTTATACGCCTGCTACCACTCGTCATTCCAACTCTTGATGAACTGGGATTACCCAAAGTATGTAAAGAGCTGGTTCTTAAGCCGCGAGGACTGGTGGTGGTTAGCGGACCTACCGGCAGTGGCAAATCAACCACGCTGACCGCCATGATTAATTACTTGAATAGCGTCGAAAACCGCCGTGTGGTTACTGTCGAAGACCCTATAGAATACATTTATTCTAACGACAAGTGTACTATAACCCAGCGGGAACTAGGTAGTGATACCCTGTCTTTCGCTGAGGCATTAAAGCACGTGTTACGGCAAGATCCGGATGTTATTCTGGTTGGCGAGATGAGGGATGTGGACACGGCGGCGGCAGTACTTACCATGGCTGAAACTGGACATTTGGTATTAACCACTGGCCATGCCCCTAGTGCCCCACAGACTGTTGAACGAATAATAGACCTCTTTCCTCCCTATGAGCGTCCTACAGTTCAGTCGCGGTTGGCATCCCTCCTTGTTGGTATTCTGTGTCAGGCACTTATCCCTAAAGCTGATGGCTCTGGAAGGGTAGCCGCTGTTGAGATTATGCTAGCTAGCCCAGCGGTAAGAAACACCATCAGAGAGGGGAAGATTTATCAGTTGCACAATGCTATGCTTACCCAGGCTCGAATAGGCATGGTGCTACTTGACCAGGCACTAATCAACCTTTACCGCAAGGGGGGAATCAGTCGTGAAAACGTGCTTGCTTTCTGTAATGATCAGGATGAAGTGGCAAAGCTTATCGGCACGGTCGAGGGAAGTTAGTCGAAGCCTAACCCCAGCTTCTTAGGAGCAAAACCATGATAAATCGCCAGAAATCATCTGATTTTACCAGCAAGATACATAATATTTTTGGCCTTGAAGAGCAAGGTAGAGGGCTGGTAGCCTTGGTGACTAAAGCCATTGGTTGTAAGCACGCATGCCTGTTGTTTCTCGACGTTGACGGCGAAGATTTCACTACCCTATTTTGTAAACCTGAGGCGGAAGGCAATCCTTTGTACAGTCTAAGACTAAGCAGACAAAGTCCGATTGTTGAGTACCTGAGACAACACCAAAAGTTGTTAACTAGAGAGAGTTTAACTGCTGTGCCCGGATTTCGCAGTCTATCGGAACAGGAAGCTGTAGAAATCAAATTAGATGAGATAGAGCTGTTTATGCCATTGATAAGTCGTGACCAATTGATAGGTATCTTGGTACTAGGGGAAAAGCAATCCGGCAGGTACTCACTTGAAGATTTCAATCTACTAGAAGATGTTACCGATCGAGTGGCGGTAAGTATGGAAAAGGAATACCTTCGAGAGCAACTCAGTGAGCGTGAGAAAGAGTTATCAGTGATCAATCGTTCCAGCGCAATCATATCTTCCAGCTTTGATATTCAGGGAGTATTTGGCAGCTTTGTCGAGGAGCTAAGGAAGGTAGTCGATGTCAGCTGGGCAGCAGTTGTTCTGATTGGGGATAATGACCTCTATTTTCTGGCGTTATCCTCCGAGATAGGTTCTGCCTGGAAGGTAGGGGAGCGAGTACCAATCAAAGGTACAGCTACAGAGTGGGTAGTTACTCATAAAAAAACTATGGTTGAGTCTGATCTATCACAGGAAAGCCAGTTTGTCACTGCAGAGTCCCATCTCAAGCAAGGGATACGCTCGATTGCATATCTGCCGTTAATAGCTAAAGATAAAGCTATCGGTAGTCTAATTGTAGCCAGTCGTCACCCGAATGCCTACAGCCACAAGCATATGATGTTCCTTGAGCACTTGGCTTCCCAGATCGCCATGCCAATTGAGAATTCTCAGCTTTATGCTGAAGCCAAGAAGGAGGCTCGCATTGATGAACTGACTGGGCTATTTAATCGTCGGTCCCTCGATGAAGTGATGGCCAGTGAGATTAGCCGGCGCTCCCGTTACGGTGGTGTCTTCTCGCTAATCATTATTGACCTTGACAATTTCAAAACTTTTAATGATAACTATGGGCACCTAGCTGGCGATAATCTCCTTAAGGAAGGTGGCAGTTCTATTAGAAACTCAATAAGGGGTGCTGACCAGGCTTTCCGTTATGGTGGCGATGAATTTGCAGTTCTTTTACCCAATACGTCCATTGACGCTGCCAACCGGGTAGCCGAACGAATCCGCAAACAAGTCGCTTCAAGGGTGATAGCCAGCAATATCCAAATCACCGCCAGTCTTGGCTTGGCTAGTTGGCCAGCTAATGGAATAAGTGCAAATGAAGTTATCGAGGCCGCTGACGTGGCACTCTATCATGCTAAACGAAGCGGTGGTAACCGGAGTGAACGTGCTGTGAATCTTTAGTAAAAAATAGCTCAGTTCAGGCAACAATACATCTGAATGTTAGGTAACATTTCGTCAGATTGTGCAGCATACGCATTAAGTCTGTAGTCTCTCTATTTCTTGCTTAGCCTTTGGAATCAATTCCGGATCCCCTGATAGTCTAACAATCACATCAAAATCCGCTATCGCCTCGGATTTATTGCCTATTTTGGCATATGCTAAACCGCGAGCAAAGTGGCAGTAAATATCTCCCAACTCGATATCCCTTGTGAAATCAGCGATGGCCTTGTCATAGCCGCCTTTATCTGCATAGACTTCACCACGGGCATAATAGGCCTCGCCGGAATCGGGGTTCATATTGATTAGGCTAGTGAAATCGGCAATAGCCCTATCATATTCTCCTTTTTCGGCATATGCCCAACCCCGACTGTAATAGCCACCGGGGGCGCCAGGATATACTTTAACGAGCTTGGTAAAATCAACAATGGCTCTGTCATATTCGCCTATCCTGACATATGACCAACCATGTTGATAGGTGTTTTGGTAATCGGGATTCAACTCGATGGCTTTGGCGTAATCCGTAATAACCTCATTGTGTGTAGCCTCGCGGCTGTAAGGGCTTGAATGGTCTGAATTCGAATAGTGGTCATTGTAATCTAGCATTGTAATACTC